>JAGPDK010000312.1 GCA_018057605.1 Kofleriaceae bacterium
CTAATGCACGGGCTCTGGTCGATTTCAGCCGCGGTTTTGCTTGCGTTAACTTGCGCATGTAAGCCCACCGCGGGCACTGTTGCGCCCAAGCCCGACGGCCGGGTGCGCTTTCGCTCGATCGTCGAGCCCTCGGCGGTGCGGGCCCTCGCTGCGGTTGATAACATTTTGCTTGAAGTCACCGAAGAAGGCATCTTGCGGTGGAACCAAGACGATGCGCTGGTAGTGATGGCCTCCGACGACGTTTTGCCCGGCCGCGCCGTCGCGCTGGCGGCCGCGCCGAGCCAACGCGCCATTTGGATAGTCACCAACGGCGGCATCGGCCGTTATGATCTTGCGTCAGGAGCCCTCAACGAACTGGCTCCACCCACCTCGGTTGGCCTCGATGTATCTACGTTTCGTGACGACAACGTCGCGGCCGCGGCAGCCAACGATGGCGGGCTTTGGCTAGGCACCAGCAAAGGCCTATTCTACGCAAGCAACCAAGGCGGCTGGGTTACCCTGCCGGTAAAAGCCGCCGTTCGCGCATTGGCGGTGGACCGCAGCGGTGACCTTTGGATTGCGACCGAACAAGGGTTGATGCGCCGCCAAAGCAGCGGCCAAGTCACCACCGTCGGCAGCGCGCAAGGGTGCGCCATCGTCAAACCACGCATGATTTTTGCCAGTCCGTCGACGGGCACGGTAGTGGTCGGTGCGGACGGCAGCGGCCGGGAACGCATCGCCATCGGCATCGGCGCGCGCTGGCAAACGTTCGCCATCACGAAAGCCGACGACAACGACAGCGCCGCCACGTCGGCGATCCATATTGATGCCATCGCCGAAGGCGACCGCGAATTAATTGTCCTCAGCGGGGGCCGACTACATCGGTTAGCTGCGCGCGCTGGTTATGATTTTGATGCTGGCACGGTCGATACGTTGCAATTGAGCCTGATTCATGGTGCGGGACCCGCCGAATTTTCGATTGTGCCGGTCTCCCACGCCGCGCCACCTGGGGCCACCTCGTTGGTCCGCTACCAGAACAATATTATGGTTGGAACCCGCGAACTTGGCGTCGCGCGTTTCGAGCTGGATGCCAGCCGTGCGGTGCGTTGGCTGCGCCGCGGTCAAATGTTCATCGATGCAACAACGCTGTCGGTCGCTTGTCACAGTGCTAGCGATTGTTGGATCGCGACCGGGGCGCGTCGCGCCTGGCATAACAACGGCGAACGTTTTGTCGCCGGCGGCCCCGACAACGTAGTGCTCGCGGTGATTCGTGATCGCAATAATGACATTTACGCCTTTCATCGCACTCAATATGAAAAAGCAATTCACGTGGCCAGGATCAGCCCGGTCGGCAGTGCCGGGCAAGGTGCCAGTCAAGGCGCAACGCAAGATGCAAGCACCGACAGGTGGACCGAACTTCCCGGCCTGACGTTGCAGTTGCCCGGACAAGCACCGGAAATCAGTTTTGCCCGCTTCGACAGCGCCGGCCAATTGTGGGTTGGCTTGCGATTTCGTGAGCAACAAGAAGTGCAGGCCTGGGGCGTGGCAACCATGAACATTGCGGCCAACCGGGTGAGCTACCACCGCACCACCAACGATGTAAAATTACGGGCCGCCATGCTACCGATTCCGATCGGCGTGATGGATGGAGACCTCAGCGGTACGGATGCGTGGTTTGCGACCAGCGAAGGCGTTGCCCGCTTGCGCGACAAAGAAGTCATGGTTTGGAACGAAAGTAACGGCGTGCAATCCGAGTACACACGCGCGATCGCCGTTGCCACCAATGGCGACGTGTACACCGGCACCAGCGCCGGGCTCGGAATTTTCTCGGCAGCGGCGGCAACGTGGGATTTTCCCAAAAACGCCGGATTCCCGGTGCTCGATGTCGTACTCGATGCCAGCAACGCACCGTGGATGGCTACCGATCGTGGCATAGCGACATTTCTCGACGGCAAAGTTAAACGCCTCGATACCCGCGCTGGGCTAGTCGAAAATTCGATCGTCGACCTCGCGGTGGATCACTTGGGCCGCATCTGGGCCCGTGGGCCAAATTCGCTGACGGTGGTTGAAACCGGCAAGTGATGCCGGTGCCGCCGCTGGCACCGCCACTGCCGCAGCATTCATTTGTACCTTGACGTGCAAAATGCAACCTACCGCGCCAGCCTTGCCTGGATTCACCTACCGCGTCGACCACCAGGCCCGCGGTTCCACCTACGGCATCCGCATTTTTCCGTCGCTGGGCGTCGAGATTATTCTCAAGTAGACCTATGGTCGCAGACCATGTTCGCAGAGATTGCCGGCATTTACCGGGCATCGAAAAAAAAGCAAGACATCAACTGGTACACCGAGTGGGTCGCGCGCCCGCCGGCCGCCGTGGTGGTCTGGGCGTTAGCTAAAACACCGATCACGCCTAATCAGGTTACGTTTTTGTCCGCTTTGGTTTGTGCTGGCGCCTGCGCAATGCTCACGTTGTTGCCTGGCCACCTTTGGTTGATCGCCGCCGCCGTCGTCTATGAATTTTCGTTCGTCCTCGATTGTGCCGATGGCCAGCTCGCTCGGCACCGCAAGATCGCCTCGCCATTGGGGCATCAACTTGATTTTCTCATGGATGAACTTAAGGCCATGTTGGTATTCGGCGCAGTCGCGGTGCGGCTATGGCGCTGGGGCGGCCCCGGAGTGCCAACCGATCTTGGCCCGGAAGGCATGTTGCTGATCGGCATTGCTGGGTTGTTCTGTTTAGCATCTGGCATTGGCCTGACGTCGTTCATGCGACGGCCGGAGTATGGCGCCAAAGCACCCACCGAAGATGGTCAACCCGCCGTCGTCGGCCAGCGTCGCGGCCCGATCGGCATGGTGCTCAACAGCCTCGAATTTGCCGCACGCATCGTAGTGCATTATCCGCAGTACATTTGGATGTGTGCGTTAGCCAATCGCATCGATATTTACTTTTGGGCCTACGCTGCAATCAACGCGTTGTATCTACTCAAGAGCCTAGCCGCGATCATGCTCAAGCTCGGCCGGTTTGGGCCACCGCCTGGCGCTGCACGCGTGACGCCAGCGACGCCGAGTGGCACGCCAGGAGCCGAGTCATGAGTGCCGTCAAACGTGCCATTTTGATCGCAGCAGGACGCGGCAAACGCTTGGGGCCGCACACCGCAGCAATTCCCAAAGGCATGGTGCCGATTGGCGCGCACTCGATCATCGGCTGGCAATGGCGGGCCTTGGCGTCGGCCGGCATCGAAGAACTGGTGGTAATTCGCGGCTATCACGCCGACGTCATGACGGAGTTCATTAGCCACCGCTTGGGCACTGCGGCAACGCCACCACGCACGCTGCAATTTTTCGACAATCACGAATGGGCAACCAACAATGTGCTGCTGTCGCTCGCGTGCGCTCGCGCAGCCCTCGATACCGCCACGTTACTGCTCTACAGCGATATTATTTTCACACCGGCGGTCGCACAAGCTGCGGTGGCGTCGCCGCATGACATCGGCTTGGTCATCGATCGCGATTTTCGGTCGATCTATGAAGGCCGCACCGAACATCCGCTCGATGAAGGCGAAGTTTCCGATCTCGACGATGACGGCCGGGTCCGCAGGGTTGGCAAACGTGCGCTGGCACCCGCCGATGCGGTTGGGGAGTTCATTGGGCTGGTAAAACTTAGTGCGGCGGGGGCACTAACGTTGCGGGCTCGCATCGATCAACGCCTGCGCGAGTACACCGGCCGCGACCATGAACCGTACCAGCGTGCTGCGACGTTTCGCAACGGCTACCTCACCGATGTCCTGCAGGACCTCATTGACGATGGCACCGCCGTACATCCAGTGCTAATCGATGGCCAATGGCGTGAAATCGATACGCCACAAGATCTCGAACGCGCGGGCCACCTGGTAAGCTCAGCGAAGGAATGGTTATGAAACAAAAGTCGTTTGTACGCATGGTGTTGGGTACGGTTTGGCTCGCTGGCATCGCTGGGGCCTCAGCATGTAACAAGCCAAGCCCAGAGAGCTGCCGCAAAGCGATTCTCAATATCCAAACGTTGTTAGGCACAGATAAGTCACTTGGCAATTTTGATCTCGAAAGCGAAGTACGGCAATGTCGCGGCGGTTCGACTCGCAAGAATGTCGAATGTGCAACCAACGCCGCAACAATTGAGCAACTGCGCAAGTGTGACGGCTGGAAATCGGCGACGTACCTGGGCTCGAATGCCGATTCCGGCGCTGCCGTGATGAATCCAGGTTCCGCCGCTACAGGATCGGGCGCAGACGCAGCCATGCCTGCGCTTGATGCCGGATCAGCCGCCGGATCAGCCGCCGGATCAGCAACCGGATCAGCCGCCGGATCAGCCGCCGGTTCCGCCGCCGCGCCAAAATAAGCGGGCTGCGCACATGAAAGATTCAAGATGTAACGCGCCAACCACCGTGCCGCGCGTGCAGCACCGCAACCGTGTCGGCCTACCGTCGACGGGGATTGCCGTCGGTCTTGCTGCCCTGTTCGCTGCGCTGCCGGCCAGCGCCGACGACGGGCCGGTGTTACCTGCGGCGCGTCCAGGTGATACGGCAATCACCGAAGCCGCACTCATCGGCACCGGCGGCCAAGTGTATCAATTTGATGCTACCAGTAAAAAACCGCGCTGGATTCGCCGGTCGGCTGGCGGCTGCACCGCTGACATCACCGGAGCGGTATTACTACCGACGAGTGCTGCGAAAATCAAAGCTGCGCACGGCGAGCCCAGTACCCCGCGGATTCTCATCGCTGGTAAATCGGCACCGCTGTTTCGCTGGACCGCCGGAGTCTGGTCGAGCATGCCAGTCGGGCAAAAAGGTAAAACCATCTTGGGCACCGGGCCGTTGCCGAGTGTCGCCATCGGCCGCCAGGTCTTCGTTTGGCACAACGATCAGATGACCCGAGTGGCCACCGCCGCGACTGCGGTGGTCGGGCTTTGGGCGGCGTCGCCCACCGACGTACGCGTCAGCACCGACAAAGCGTTGTTTCGCTTGCGTGGCAAGGCGTTTGCCCCCATTGCTTTACGCACGACAAACCTGCCCTTGGGGCGCATCGTTGGCGGCACCAAACCGTTGCTGGTTGCAGGCAGCAAACTAATCGATATCGAGCGCGGACGCAGCACCGATGTTGGCGGCCTGGTGCAGCTAGCTAGTGCAGCTACCGCGGCCAGCGGCGGCAACGCCACCACGTTTGCAGCAGTGGTTATTCCCAGTGCCAATACTACACTCGCGCTAAAACTACTCACCTTCTCCGGCGCAGCACCAGCGACTAGCGTCAACATCGCCGGGCCGGTTGACGCCACCTCAGCCGTTGGATTGCTCGTCGACCGCACCGGCCGAATTTTGCTGACGACGGCCACCAAGACGTGGCTATTTCAAGACGGCACATGGACCGCCGCGACATTAGACTCCGAGCTAGGCCCGTTGAAACCTGGGCCAGGGCCAGCATTTACCCAATGAACCTGTCACCACATTTGACGGGTTGAACAATGCCGCTGTAAACTGGTTGGCATTATGGCACCTCACGTCCTCATCGCCGACGACGATCTGTGGATCGTTCGAATGATTTCGACGGTGCTTGAAAAGCGCGGCTACACCGTCGAAACCGCGGTCGATGGCGAAGACGCCATGGAGAAAGCCCTGGCGCGTCGACCTGATTTATTGATTACTGACGTGATGATGCCACGCATGGATGGCTGGTCACTGGTGCGCAATCTGCGTGCCCGGCCCGAGTTTATGGCCCTGCCCGTCATATTTCTCACCGCGTTATCATCGGACGACGATCGCATTCGCGGCTTTCGACTTGGCGCTGACGACTACATGACCAAGCCATTTCGCTTCGAAGAACTCGATCTGCGCGTCACCAAAACCCTGCGCCGCGTGCAGGCCGCCGTGCAGGAAACCCGCGACCAGCTCGGGGGCCCAAGCCTAAAAGGCGACCTAACCCATGTCGGCTTGTCGTCGTTATTGACGCTCATCGAAATGGAACGCAAGACCGGCTTGTTGATCTTGCGCGCACCACAAGCCGGCCCCGTCGCCAACATCTTGGTTCGTGAAGGCCGCATCGTGCATGCGCGCATCGACGACGTGGCCGAACCCGTCGACGCCGAGTGCGTGTATTATTTGCTACGTTGGGGCAGCGGCGAGTTCGAATTCACCAGTTGTTTAGTCGAAGGCAGCGATCGCATTGGTGTCACTACCACGCACTTGCTGATGGAAGGCGCCCGCTTAATGGACGAAGCCGACGCTGACTTCGCCATTGATGGCCTCGACGGTGGTGGGCCCCCGGTTCCAGGTCCGGCCCCCGCAGCGGGCATCGCTTCGGACGATCCAGATCTGATCTGAAATCCGCTCTGACCGCCAGCGGCCAGCCAATTAGGGATCCGCGTAGACCGCGCGAGTAACGCGTGGTGGGATGAATGCCGGCGACTTGTCGGCGGCAGAAGGGACGGGCAAGTCCCTTGGTGATCAACCCTATTCGTCGTCGTCTTCGCCGGCAGCGCCTGCGGCTTCGATGTCATACTTGCGCATCAACTTGCGGAAATATTTGCGATCAATATCAGCGTCGCGGGCCGAATGCGAAATGTTGCCGCTGTGGCGGCGCAGCAGCGAGTGTACGTAATCGCGTTCAAACGAAGCGATCCAACGTTCCTTGGCATCCTTGAACGTAACGCCTTCAGCCAACAATTCATCGGGCGGTCTGGGTGCCGGTTCCCCTGGATTCATCATGGATGCAACCGACCCAGTGTGATGGCCGCCGCCACCATGCGCCGATTTGGGCCGCACCGATTCAGGCCGCGCGTTAGGCTTGGCGCTGCGAATGTAGTCGGGCAAATCGTGAGCGTGCACGGTATCACCGTCGCAGAACGAAATCGCACGCTCGACCACGTTGACAAGTTCCCGGACGTTGCCAGGCCACGGGTAATTTTGCAGTGCCACCATGGCATCGCGGTCGAAGCCACGGATGCGCTGCGTCCCGTTGGGCCCTTTGTTGTAG
>JAGPDK010000313.1 GCA_018057605.1 Kofleriaceae bacterium
CTACGCAACCATGCTGTATCCGTTGATCGTCTGGCACACCAGCCTGCCTCGCAATTTCTGGTGGATGCGCGAGCATGACTTTGCCCCAGGCCTACCTAGTGCGCTTGCCACCGTCGCGCTAGCATTCTATGTCGGCCTCGCCCTCGCCTACGTTGCCCGCGCTGTGCGCGACCTGATGACCGGCGCAGCCATCACCTGGGGCAAACATCTGCTGGTGATCACAACCGCTGCGTGTTGGTACCTTGGCATCATCGGCAGCAATTCTGATTACGCATTTACGGTAACCAATATTTTTATTCACGGTATTCCGTACATGGTCTTGGTGTTTATCTATGCACGGCGGGTAACGGTGCCGGCGCTCGATCGCGGCGTGACGGCGCGCTTATTAGCCAAGCCCCAATATGCAGTATTGATGTTTGCAACCACGCTTTGGGCCATCGCCTACGCCGAAGAGTTGTTGTGGGATCATGCAGCTTGGCACGATCACCCTGGGTTATTCGGCGCTAGTACCGAGCAAGGGCTGCTCGCGCAGTTCGCACCATGGCTGGTGCCGCTGCTGGTGACACCGCAGCTGGTCCATTACATCCTCGATGGTTTTTTGTGGCGCCGCAGCAACCCTCGCCTTGGATCAGCACTGCGCCCAGCAGCACCCGTCGCGACGACGCGCCCATCGTGATCACGGTTCACGTCTGCGACGTATCGTGAACACGGGGTTACGCGGTTGGCGACCTGTGAACGGCTCAACACGCGGCCGCGTAATCTAACTAGCTGACAAGATTGCGACGACAAATGGCACACGCGGTGCACGAGTGGCTGGCATCCGTCATCAACCAAAGGATCCACACATGAGTCTGCTACGCGCATCATTGTTCACCCTCGCGTCACTCTCGCTGCTCAACTGCGTGCCGTCGGAATCGAGTGTGAATTCTACCGACATCGCGGCTGCGTTGCCGACTGCTGCGCAAGTGAAAATCAATCTGCCGCAAAGCTCCGCATCCGCGCTGATCGGAGAAACCGCGCAATGGTATCGCGCGACCCGCGATGTAACCCGTGTACTCAATGGTGGTACCGCGTGGGTGCTGACGGTCGTCCATACCGTAGTGCAGTATCCCGCCACCAGCCGCAGCGGCGATACACTGACGTGGGGGCCGTACAGCCAAGCACTCGAACCGGCCGAGTGGAAGCTCGAAGTCACGCAGCTGGCCGACGATAGCTACCACTGGACCTTGTCGAGCCGCTCAAAGCTGCAAAGCGGATCGCAATTCGAAGCGATCATCGACGGCAACGCCGTTGCGGGTACGGCAATCGGCCAAGGCCATGGCACGTTTTCGATCGATTTTGACGCCGCCGAACGCGTCAACCCATCCGAGAACGATGGCGTTGGAAAATTCAATGCGGCGTATGATCTGGCGGCGCGGAGGCTCACCATCGACGCCATGGCCATCGAAGACCGAGGCAATGGGCCAACGCCGGTTACCACCCACTACGCATACAATGAAGCCAGCAACGGCAGTGGCGACATGCTTTTCACGGTGCATGGTGACACCGAAGATGCTGGCGTGCTGGCTGAAGACGCCGCCATTCATTCACGCTGGTTACAAGATGGTGCGGGCCGCGCCGACATTCGCCTTGCCAGCGGCGACCTCGCCGCAACGGTCACGGGCTCTGAATGCTGGAACAGCAGTTTCGCCCGAGTGTTCTATCTTGACTCCGCTACCTTCATGCCGTCCGAAGGCAGCGCCACCGACTGCGTATTTGCAACGGCAAGCATGCCGTGAACACCTCGGCAGGGAATCTCTGCAAGTCCGCAAGTCTGCAAGTCCGAGATCCGAGGTCCGAGATCCGAGATCCGAGGTCCGAGATTGCACAGCGCTGGCGCGCGGCAGCTCCGAGGTTAACCCGCTGCCGCGCACGCCAGTTTTGCAGCCAGGCCGCGTCGATAAAACCGGCGGACCTCAGCCAGCATCGCCGGGATTTGCCCTGATGCAACAAAGCGCGCTTGCAACATGCCGGTGTAGCGCAAGGCATTGTCATTGGCCGCACGATAACGATCGCGTTCGTCAGCGTCGAGGTCGTCGTGATATTCGCTGGTCACAAACAAACGTCGCCGCCAATACGCCGAGCGCGTCGCCAAATCGCCGCCATCTTCGCTGATCAGCAAGCACGTGACATACTTGTCAACTTCAGCCTGCAATTCAAGTTCAAGTGCACTCACCGTGCGTTCGCGCTGCGCACACACCACGGTGTAGACAAAATGACTGACGCCTTCAAGCGCCAACAAAAAGTCACTGACATTGTGCTCATCGAGCCGGTGCGACGGATCGCGTTGCGCCAAATTCGCGATCGCGCTGGGGTCCAAGAACAACCCAAGTTCCATTTCGCCGCCAACTTCACACACCAGCAGTTGCTCGCGCGGCCGCCGAGTTGGCGACAACGCCGCCCGCGCTGCATCACCGACCATAAAATCTTCAACCGCGACCCCGGTCGTAACCCGGTACATCTGTTCGAGTCCACGCTGCACCGCGCGCAGCGTGTGGCTCACTGAATCACCAACAGCCCTGGTTCGCCAGTTCCCACAATGAGCCCAGCTTGACGCAGCCGTTTTTCGACCCATTCATCGCGCGTGCGCAGCCAAATCTCATACAACTTGGTTACATCGGTTGTCGAATAATCGACTCGGCGCCGCACCGCCATTAACACATCCACAAACTGCGGAAATTTCTCGGCTAGCTCGCCGTACACTTCACTGATCGAAGCGCCGCCCGCGTTGGAGTTGCCGCCAAGTTGCCGCGACAGTTGGCCGTAGGCACTTTGGCCAAGCCCAACATAATAATCCACATCGACCAAGGATCGACTCAGCGACTCTGTAAAATAGCCCGCAACATATAGTGATGTATCACCAACCTCCTTGAGTTTTTTCATGCGGTCCCCGGCATCCACGGTGGCTTCGACCAACTTGACGCCCAGCGGGTCATCGGTGAGCCGGGTTCGGGTGAAGTCACCGAGTAGGTTCACCAGGTACCAACCGGCAGGCGCGGAAGCCCCCAAATCAGCCTCATCCAGGGCCTCGGTCACCATTTCGTGAAAGAACGCATCGACAGAAGTAGCCAACGTTACATCCATACCCCCCATGATCAATCATTTTGCGCCGAGTGCAAGTTTGTTAGCGGTTTCGGTTAGTTGGATCATGCTTCGAAAATCCAATACTAGGGCCAAAAGCACGCCTAAGGTGTGGGTCCAAAGCGCAGATCCCGTGCAATCCGGACGATCTGTAAGTATTGAACAAATCTAATGGGTTTCGATCGAAATTGGCCCTTGCCAAACCTCCAGCGAGGCTTAGTATGCGCGCCATTGGCACTCAAAGCAGGCGACTGCTAACAAAGTGCTCTTCTATCCCAGCAGCAATGCAAGCCACGTCACAGGAGACCTCAAATGAACGTTCGTCCACTCCAAGATCGCATCCTCGTCCGCCGCGTTGAAGAAGTCGAAAAGACCCGTGGTGGCCTATTTATTCCAGACTCGGCCAAAGAGCGTCCGCTTGAAGGCAACGTCATCGCGGTTGGCGCTGGCAAGCGCACCGACGAAGGCACCTTGATTGCCCTTGATGTCAAAGCTGGCGATCGTATTTTGTTCGGCAAGTACTCGGGCACCGAGATCAAAGTCGAAGGCGTGGAACACATCATCTTGCGTGAAGATGAAGTGCTCGGCGTCATCAGCTAATTGTTGCCCCCCTGTCCTACCCGCGCATCTGCGCGAAAACCATTTCAAACTGATCTAACAAGAGAGAATTTACCATGGCTGCTAAAGATATTATTTTTGACGAAAAAGCCCGCGCTCGCGTTCTTGCCGGCGTTGATACCCTCGCCAATGCGGTGAAGGTGACCTTGGGACCACGCGGTCGTAACGTCGTGATTGAAAAATCATGGGGCGCCCCAACGGTGACCAAAGACGGCGTGACCGTGGCCAAAGAAATCGAACTGGAAAACAAGTTCGAAAACATGGGCGCACAGATGGTCAAAGAAGTGGCCTCCAAAACCAGTGACAACGCTGGCGATGGCACCACCACGGCAACGGTGTTGGCTCAAGCGATCTACCGCGAAGGCTCAAAACTGGTTGCCGCCGACCACAATCCAATGGAATTGAAACGCGGCATCGACATCGCAGTCGCTGCGCTGATTGAAGAACTCAAAAAAATCTCGACCCCCACCAAGGGTAAAGAAGACATCGCGCAAGTTGGCACCATCTCGGCCAACGGCGATGCCGACATCGGCGAAATGATTGCCGAAGCGATGAAAAAAGTCGGCAAAGAAGGCGTCATCACCGTCGAAGAAGCCAAAACCATGACGTCGGAACTCGATGTCGTTGAAGGCATGCAATTCGATCGCGGCTACTTGTCGCCGTACTTTGTGACCGACTCCGAGCGCATGGAAGCCGTGATGGCCGACGCGCTGATCCTCATCCACGAGCGCAAAATCTCGAACATGAAGGACCTCCTGCCAGTGCTCGAACTGGTTGCCAAATCTGGCCGCCCGTTGCTCATCTTGGCCGAAGACATCGACGGCGAAGCGTTGGCAACCCTGGTTGTTAACAAGCTGCGTGGCACGCTTAACATTTGCGCAGTCAAAGCCCCAGGCTTTGGCGATCGTCGCAAAGACATGATGAAAGACATCGCCACCCTCACCGGCGGCCAAGCGATCACCGAAGACCTCGGCCTGCGTTTGGAAAATGTTACGCTTGCTGACCTCGGTACGGCCAAGCGCATCACCGTTAGCAAAGACAACACCACCATCGTCGACGGCGCCGGCAAAAAAGCCGACATCGAAGCGCGGGTTAAAACCATCCGTAAACAAGTGGAAGAAACCACTTCGGATTACGACCGTGAAAAACTGCAAGAGCGCCTGGCCAAACTGGTCGGCGGCGTTGCCGTCATCAAGGTTGGCGCAGCCACCGAAGTTGAAATGAAAGAAAAGAAAGCCCGCGTTGAAGACGCGCTGCACGCGACCCGCGCAGCCGTTGAAGAAGGCGTGGTGCCAGGCGGCGGCGTTGCCTTGCTACGCGCCCAAAAAGTCCTCGAAGGTCTCAAAGTCAACCCAGAACAAGCCTTCGGCGTCGCCATTGTGCGTCGCGCCATTGAAGAGCCGTTGCGCCAAATCTCGGCCAACGCCGGCGTTGATGGATCGATCGTCGTGAGCAAAGTCAAAGAAGGCACCGGCGCATTCGGCTTCAATGCCGCATCGCTCGAATACGTCGACTTGATCAAAGCTGGCGTCATCGACCCAACCAAAGTTGTGCGCACCGCGCTGCAAAACGCAGCCTCGGTTGCCTCGCTACTCCTCACCACCGAAGCCATGATTGCTGAGCGTCCTAAAAAAGACGCCCCAGCAGCAGGCGGCGGCGGCGGTGGTGGTGGCATGGGCGGCATGGGCGGCATGGGTGGCATGGGCGACATGGGTTTCTAGCGTCCAGACCTCGGCACAGTGGACGATTTTCGTCCCCTGCGACGACGTTAACGCGCGGTCTGCATTTTCGCAGACCGCGTTTTTGCGTTTCGGCGTGACAACAGCAGGCACGCGGCCATTTGCCCGGCCCCACACCGCCGCGGGTTTCATCGCTTATGCAACTTCGCGTTAGCTCGCCTAGCGCGGCAGGTCTTGAATACATTCAAGTTGTGACTGCGCGCTATCCTTGGTGGCAGCCCCGGTGGTCGCGTCACAAACAAAGTGCTTCACCACGCACGCAAACGTATCTTGGTTCACACGCGAGGAAGCAACTTTGGGATCTTCAACCCGCACGATTTTTTGCAGACACGCCGCGCGGGCTTCACCCGCGAGGTGCTCGCAACAGCTTTCTTGCGCATTCGTCGCTTTAGCGTAGGTATCGCCATGACGGCCGCCACAGCCAATCACTGCAGCGAGCCCCAGCAATACTGTGGCAACGCGCAGCACTGTGGTGCATCCAACCGTGACGATTCGTTCACGATTGACAGCGACCAAGCCGCTTTGTGCAGCGCATGCCGGACCTAAACCATTGAAACGCTTAGAACGTGTAGAAGACATATGCCTAGCCCTTCGCAATCTGCGGGCCAGCATAGCGCACGGTGGCAATGCAATTGCATAATGACTAACCATGATTCAGCGTTCACTTGGTCTATGGGTCGGTGTGGTGGCACTCGTCGGTTGCGGTCACGGCATTCGCCACGAAGTTGTGAGTGCGGGTACCACGGCAGCTGCACCCATCACCATGCCGTTGAGCACCGGCACCTACGATTTGAAACTTCACATCATGTCGCCACGCGCCCAAGTCGTGCAGTACGAATGGGTTTGCCAACCGGCTGGCGGCGTGGCGTTTACTCGCAGTGGCTCGGTGGGCCAACCGTTCGCCGAATTTCGCACCGCGCGGTTAGCGCAACTCAATCGTGAACGCAAAGCGCAAGCCGACCGGCTGACGCAACAAGCGCAGTACGCACTCAGCCAACCGCAACCGGCCAGCGGCCAACCGCAACCGGCCGTCGTGGCCAGCGGCCAACCGCAACCGACCGTCGTGGCCAGCGGCCAAATCACGGCCAATGTGAATACCCCCATCGGGTCAGTCAATGCAGGCATCTTGCTCAACGACCGCGACCAACAGGATTACATCCAGAGCCTATTGAACGATTTGCAGCAGCGCGGGTTGATTGCCGAGCAAGATGGTCGCTTTACGCTGCCTGGACAGAGCGCCATTCCCTTTGCCGATGAACCTGCTATCCAACGGATCCGTTATGATCTGGAGCATGTGCAACTACCCGATAACTTGCCGCGCACCCAGGAAAAGGCGCGTGCGCTGGCGAAAAATGCGATGCTGCAACGCTCGCAGGATTTCGCAGCGTCGGCACGTTCGTATCTCTTTGCCTGCCGCTTGCAGTGGGACGTGGTGGAGAGTGGAGAGCCTGGTAGCAGCCTTGAGGATTTGCGCTGGTATATGGCTTCCTATGC
>JAGPDK010000012.1 GCA_018057605.1 Kofleriaceae bacterium
GATAAAATGGCATCCAGAACAAGAAGCCGTAGCGCATTAGCTTTAGCGCGAAGTAACACGTGCCAAACGCATAGGTCATGGGGTTGCGCATTAGCGCTCGCTTTGCGGCTTGTTGATCGGCATGCAACGCGGCGGATGTTCGAGGCGGGGCACCGGCGCGCAGATTTGGATCGGCAAAGCCCACATCGGTAGGCTGATCGCGCACCAAGAACCAATAGCTAATACCGACGAGCGTGACCCACGCGGCCATGCATAAATACATGACCTTCCACGTACTAACGCCGAGTAACACGCCAGCGAGCAACGTTGCAGCGACGCCGCCGGCTTGATAACACGTTGACCAGGCCCCCATGATCTGGGCCCGCCGTGCGTTGGAAAACCACGATGCCATCAGGCGGGCGTTGCCAGGCCAGCCACTGGCCTGCACCAAACCGTTGAGCGCTGAGATCACGAGATACGCGATTACCACTTGGGTCAGCAACGAGTCGGAAAAGGCAAACAACACGGTGAGCACCGCGGAGGCCAACATGCCGAGGGTGACCAGTAGGCGCGGCCCAAGTATTTCGCCGAGCGCTCCGCTGGCGAACTGGCCGACCATGTAGCCGGTGAGATAGGCAAAATCGATCCATTGCAGTGCCGACAAGCTCAGCCCTAAGCTGCTTTTGACCACCGAGAAATTTTTGCGAGTAAAATAGTATGAAAAGTATGCCAGCCAAGAAATGCCGAAGATGCGGACCCGCCACGCCGGTGTGGCAGAGGCAAGGACGGGTGAATCGAGGTCCGGGGCGGACGCTGCGGTAGCCATCATTCATACATACCATCGCAAGCGTGTCGGTTGGGTGACTGGACCGGGCCATGAGTGCCGCAGAAATGGCAAAAGCTACACGGCTGGCCCCCGGCCGCCATCGTCTCGCGTATGATTGCGGTCCGTGTCGGATTCCTCGATTCTTATCGTTCACCCGGATCGTAAAACCCAACGCGTGGTGCAGCGCATCCTTGGCGCCACCGGGTATCGCGTCAATATCGCCGACGATGTTGAACAAGGTATTCGGCTGATTGGCCATCACGCGCCAGCGTTGGTGGTGGTGGACGGCTCGGTGGTGCTCTCGGATCGTGCCGAGGCGTTTTTTGATGCCGCCGAAGCGCGTGGCACCGAAGCGTGTATGACGTTATTGGGCAACACCAACGCCGACGATATCCCGAAGATTTTGATGCGCGGCGCAGTGACCAACTTGTTGGTGCATCAAATGCCCACGCTGGCCGAAGAGCTCACCATCACCGCGCATAAGCTGTTGCGGCGCGATTTATTTGGCTTAGAAAAATATTTATTGTGGGGTGTGGATCCGCGGGTTGCTGAGTTAACCAAGGGCAGCGATCGCGCTGTGCTGGTGGAACAAGTTGCCAATGATCTGCGCACTGCCGGGCAATCGCCACGAGTTTCGTCGATGGCGATGTTAGTGACCGACGAGCTTTTGTCCAATGCGGTGCACAACGCGCCGGTTGATGCAGACGGCCACCACTTTCGCCGAGACCTTGCGCGTGACCAAGAAGTCATGTTGCAGCCCGGCGAAACTGTGCGGCTGCGTTGGGCTTGCGATGCCCGCTATGTTGCGATTGAAGTGAATGATTCGTTTGGCAGCCTCGACCGCAAAACGATTTTGCACGCGTTGGGCAAAAACGATGTGCGCGAATCTGGCGGCGGGGCCGGCATGGGCCTCGCGCTAACGTATCGCTCATGCGATCACTTGGTGTTCAACCTGAGCCCTGGTCGCAAAACCGAAATCATCGCGTTGATCGACGTCCGGCAATCGCCGACGGATCGCTTACCGGCATCGTCGTATAACGTCTTCGTTGAACGCTAGGCCGTGAAAGTAAAAGAGCCGTACATGACCACCGCGAATCGATTTCGGATTGAAGAGCGCGGCCCCGCGCAGGTATCAATTATTGGTGTTATCGACGAGTATGCTGACCTCACGGTGTTACCGGGGATGGCCCAACGCGGTGCGTTGCAAGTCGATTTAGCAGGGGTGACGTTCATCAATTCGCTCGGCGTGCGCGATTGGATTCGCTTGCAGGCTGCAGCAAAAGCGGCACGCGTTCAGCTTGAATTGATCAACGTGGCCGAGCCTATTATTCACCAGCTCAACATGATTATCGCAACGCGCGGTACCGCAACGGTGACTTCGTTTTTTGCGCCGTATGCGTGCGACGCCTGTGGTCGCGAAGATTCGTTGATAATCGATGCTGTGGCGCACGCTGCGAGTTTACAGCGCGGCCAAGCGCCCGCCATGGTTTGTAGCGAGTGCGGTTCCGCGATGGCGTTTAACGATTTCCCCGAACGTTACTTGGCGTTTTTACAAGCGGAGTAACGCAGGGCGTGGGCCGACGCTGACCCAGCGGACCGCTGGTCACGGCATGCGGGTGTCAACCGTAAATCCGCGGATGATTGGCCACGTCGGCCCGCTGGCCAGCGGTGGCGCCTTGAGGGCTTCAACCACCACACGCGCTTGCCTGCGAATCGCGGCATCGACAGCATCACGCGGTAGCCCTTGGTAGGCGCCACCGTCGGGCTTCCAGCTCCATAGCGAGATGCGTTGCCAGGCGTTGCCAACCCGCCATTCGATCACCAGTGGGTCAAGTGGTGCGAGCCCGGGGTGCAAGCCGGGACTAGGCATAAAGACTCGCCGCCGCACCCCGATGACCCACGGTCCGTTGGGACGCAGCGCCACCAACTGTACCGGGCGGCCAGCAACGCGCAGCTCGTCGGGCGGACCGTCGAAGGTTGCCAGTTGCCAGCGCTCGGTGGATGCATCGACCCAGCGTGCAGTGAGTGACTCTTGCGAAGCCACATCGCCGACCAACGGCCAAAATTCGACAGCGCGGCCAATCGACAGTGCCGATCCGTTTTGTTGACACAAGATGCCTGGGTCGCGCCAGGCTGTGAGTTCTTGGCGCAATTGAGGCGGCAAGCCGAGGCCGTGCTCGTCGAGGTCGCCCAAGACCAGTTGCAGATCCTGTTCAAGTGCTGCGGGTAGCGCGAAGCGATCGTGCAGATCTTCGCTCCAGTCGATCAGCGGAGCGCGGTAGTGCGCGACCACGCACCGGGCGATGATGCTGCGAAAAAGCGCGGCGAGTGCGGCCAACATCGCCGGGTGCGGGGGCATGCGGACCGCGCGAAACTCAACTACGCCCATCTCGCCGTGCCGAGTGCCATGCGCGGTGAGCCCCGGATTCCACAACTTTTCAATATTAAGTTCGCTGCGATGCGAATTGCCGGCGGTATCGACGAGCAGTGGTGCCAGCGCTTGCCAAATTTGCCGTGGCGCCAGCGGTGCGAGGTCGGCTTGATGTTCTAACCAGGTCAACGCCAGGTTGAGTTCTTGATAACGTTCGCGGGTGCCTTCATCGGGGCGCGGCGCTTGGCCCGACGAGCCGACACAATCACTGGCGAACCAAAAGGACAACGCTGGATGATTATTGAGATAGCGCACCACCGCGGGCAACACATGCGGATAACGCACAAACGGACTGGCACTCGGCGACGATGCACCGAAGGTGAGCTGGCCGCCGCCGCCAGATTCGACAACATCGCCATTGTAGCGAAACCGCATGGGCGACAAACCGGCGGCTTGCGCTGCCCGCCACACGGCACCGGCCTGTTGGGCAAATTGGAATACCGACGAGCATGGCGCCATATTGACTTCGACCACGCCAGGATCTGGGGTAACGGTGAGCAGCGTTGCGGCGCCCAACGTTTCTTGATTAGGCGGTAATGCGACGATGTGCCCGCTGGGCCCGACGACAACGTCTTCGTTGTCCACCGCGGCGGCGTTGGTTAAAGGCGCTACGGTGGCGGCGCCTAGCTTGACTCCGAAACAGAAGCGCGGATTGGTTTCGCCTGGATACTGGCGGCCAATAAACCGAGTCGGCACGCTGTGGTAGTGCGCTGCGAGATGGCGTGCGGTTGCAAACGCGCGAATGACCTTGTCGCCACCCTCGGCGGCCGTGAGCCAACACGGTTGGTCGGATTGTGCGAGGGTAAAGGTTGGTTCACCGCCGATGGTGATTTCAATGCCTCGGCGCTCTAACAATGCGTCATGGGCTTGGAGTTCGCCCGCGATGTTATCCAAGCCATTGTTGGGCAGCTCGCGCACGGCCATTTATTCGCCGTCCTCGACGGGCTGCCAGCGTGCTAGTTCGACCGGCGCAACATCAACATCGGCTAGGCGTAAGTCCAGCGTGAATTTGGTTGACGGTGTTGGCCGCGTGCGTGCTGGCCACAGCGATGGGCCTTCGTGGGTGAAGCGTTGCGCTCGACGCGCCGCAGCCTCGGTGCGCGTCAACGGCTCGGTATCAAACCCGCGGCCTTCCGGATGCCACACATGATACGCCGCGGCGGCAACTCCACGCTCGGTTTTGCGATCGATGAGTTCGAGGCGCAAAGGATGATGCACGCCGAAGTGTGGATGCATGGCATGGGGCGGACTCCACGCTCGAAACTTGACGCCGGCCACGACGGTATTAGCTTGGGCACCTGGGTGCATATGCACGGCGACGCCATCACTGCCAGCATGGCCACCGACGGCAATGGTATGGCGAGTTGGGTCATAACCATGGGCTACCAATTCGATGCGCTCCATGGATGAATCAACATAACGCACGGTGCCGGAGGTGCCGGCTTCTTCGCCGAGCACGGCCCAAGGTTCGATTGCGTTGCGCACATCGATGGTCACGCCTTCGCCGCCAAACTGTCCGACCACCGGACATCGTAGGTCGATAAACGGCCGAAAAGCCGCAGCCGGAATGCCGAGCTTGTGCTGCCGCAGGTAGGCCAGCACACGTTCGAAATCGGCCCACAGCCAATGTGGCAATAAGAAGCGATCATGCAGTTCATCGCGCCAGTCGACCACCGGCGTGGTGATCGGGGTTCGCGCAAAACCGGCAAGCAACGCCCGCACCAACACGATTTGCGCGGTGATCATGCGCGGATGTGGCGGCATTTCAAACGCGCGCAGTTCAACCAAGCCTTGCCGGCCAAACGGTGTGTTGGGATCACAAAGTTTGTCGATGGAAATTTCAGCGCGATGGGTCGAGCCAGTTGGATCGACCAGCAAATGCCGAAAAATTCCATCGAGCATCCACGGTGGCGGCGCTTGGCGCAACACCCGTGGCAACGCCAAGGCTAAATCGTCGACGGCGCTGGGCCGGGTTTCATCGAGCCGTGGCGCTTGCGAGGTTGCGCCGACAAACAAGCCGCTGAACATATAGGACAACGACGGATGCTGTTGCGCAAAACTCACCACGCTGGCGAGCAAGTCGGGCCGGACAAAAAACGGTGACTGCGCAGGAGTTGGTCCGCCGATGGTGATGTGGTTGCCACCACCACTGCCAGCGACACGGCCATCGAGTAGATATTTTTCGCTGTGCAGCTCGGTGCGCAGCGCTGCATCAAACACCGTGTCAATCAACGCGGCACTTGCGCGGCATGAATCGGTCGGTGGAAGGTTTACTTCGAGCACGCCAGGGTCAGGCGTTACCGCGAAGCGCGCGAGATTGCTCGACGGTGGCGGCGGATAACCTTCGATGCGACAGTCGAGTCCTGTGGCGACCCGCGCTCGATCGACGGCAGCCATTAAAGCTATAAAATCGTCGAAGCCAGCAACCGGTGGCACAAATACCCAGAGCGTATCACCGCGTGGTTGCACGCACAGTGCGGTACGAATGCCGGTGGTGACTGGCATCACGGCGGGCTTGTTGGCTGCGACCTTTTGGGCTTTGGCGTCGTCCGGCCGCCGTGGGTCAACAAAATTTGGTTCGTCGATCCACAACGGCCAGGCCGGTACCAACGCGGTGCCAGCAATGCTGTTCAACGGCAAGCGCATCCCCATGGGGCCATCGCCTGGTAGCAAAAATAGTTGTTCGCGACGCAGGGCCCAGGTTTCGCTGAGCCAGCCGGCACGGTCGCCGCGGCGCGACAGCGGAATGGCAAAACCCACGGCAACCGACCAGCCGCGATCTAGTTCAACGGCAAGTCGGCGACGGGTTTCGTCGTTATCGAGGTCAAACAAGCGGGGATCCGCGTTGGGCGGCAAGGTATGTTCGCTGCGCAACAGCGGCCATGGATCTTCAAAAGCTACGTGCCCGGTTGTGTGCACTTGGTCGATGCCAAGCTCCATGCAGATGGCTTGCGCTAACTGTTCGGCCGCGGTGATCGTGGTGACCATGGGCAGCACCCGCTCGGGCCACAACGCAACGTGATCGCGACGGGCTGCAATATCCAAGGCCCAACGCGGCATGCTTTCGCCCGGATAATGTTTACCCATGCGATGCATCAACACACCGCCCGGCGCTAGCCGCGCGCGCAAAAGTTCAGCGAGGGCAATGCCGCGTTGCCATTTGCTTGGACCTAACGCTTCGCCGCACCACTCAGGCAAATCGGCTTCGACCCGCGAGTTGAATGTTGGCTCACCACCGACGGTGACGTGTAAGCCTTGCGCTACCAGCGCGGCGTCAGCTGCATCGCCGGCGGTTAACAACGCTTGCCAGGTGTGTTCGTCGATCGGCGCAGTGACTCGCGCTTCAAAACCGAGGCGCGTTACCGTGGTTGCAAATTGCAGTTCAATCGCGGCACGGTCGGATGTGCCATCTACTGGTGCGGCGCTGCTGGGCACTGCGGTGCACGCCAACGGGATGTGGCCTTCGCCGGCCAGCAACCCCGAGGTGGCGTCGAGCCCAATCCAACCGGCGCCAGGAATATAGGCTTCGACCCAGGCGTGGAGATCGACGACATCGTTGCTGACGCCACGTGGCGCATCGGGGATCATACCTTCGTCGGCGAGTTGAATGAGATAACCCGATGCAAAACGCGCAGCGATGCCACGTTGCCGGAGTGCTGCGATGAGTAACGTGGCGGAGTCGCGGCAACTGCCACGGCCGTGCGCTAGTGTTTCTTCCGGCGTCCAAATGCCAGCTTCGTTGCGGATCACGTAGTTGACGCGCGCTGCGATCAAGCGATTGCATTCGACCAAAACGTCGACGATATCGCCAGCGCTTGGCAACGTTGCAAAGAATGCTTCACACAACGGGCCCATCGCATAACTTGGATGATCGCGCAGGAACGGTGCCAGTTCATCATGCAACCCGTCGGGGTAGGTGAACGGCACATTGCGGGCCCGGTCGTCGACGAAAAAGTCGAACGGATTTTTGGGTGAAATATCTACCGTCAGTTCAACCGTGATCGGCAAGGCCGACGGCTCGACATCGCGCGGGAACGTGACGCGGGCGATGTGATTGCCGTGCGGATCCCGTTGCCAATGCAAGCGATGTTCGGTTTCGATCACCAACCGATAGCTTTCAATGCGCGCAGCCGCATGGTCGGCCGGACGCAATCGAATGGTGTGCGGCCCAAACTTGGTGGGGCCATCGTAGATATAGCGGCTGGTGTGAGTGACGAGAACGCGCACGTTTAAATAGGGTAGATCCGATCGTACGCAAAAGGCCAATCCCTGACCGGCAATCAATGCCGCTGGGCGCACAGTTGGTTGATGCGCGGTCGTCTGCGTGCTCCACTGCCGCAATGGAACCGACCACCGACGAGGTCCGCGCGATATTGGCCACCAGTCCGCGAGTTGCCGTGTTGGGCATCAACGATGATCCCAGCAAACCGGCGCATTACGTACCGGCGTATCTGCAGCAAGCCGGCTACACGGTGGTAGGCGTTAATCCCAAATTGGCCGGCCAACACCTGTTTGGCGCTCCGGTCTACGCGGATCTAGCAGCGCTGGCTGCCGCTGGTGCTGGCCCGATCGATTTGTTGGATGTTTTTCGCCGCCCGGAGCTGTTACCGGGCCATGTGGCCGAGATTCTTGCGCTGCGACCGACTGTGGTTTGGTTGCAACAAGGTATTCGTAACGAGGAAGTTGCTGCCACCTTGCGAGCCGCTGGAATCACAGTGGTGCAGGACCGCTGCACATTGGCCGACCATCGGCGGTTTGGGTTGGGAGCGCCTAAACGCGCTTCGGTGTAGCCTGTAACTTCTTGGCTTTTATGAGTTTTATTGGATCTGCGGGTCTGGCAGCAGACCCCAAGCCACCGCTTGTGCGCAACCAGCGCAGCTGGGGCTGTGAGCGCAATGGGCAACTACTCCCAGGCTACCCAAGTTGCCAGCGCGGCAGCCAAGACCCTAGCGGCGTGACGCAATTCGCATAGCGCAGTGAGCAAGATCAAGCAGTTCCGTTGCGGCGGTCAGCGGCGCAGGTTGGCCCGCCGGCTGCAATGTAGTTTGGTATGCGCGAAACAACTCGATCCAAGCTCTCGATGGCGGCCTACGCGGTGATCATCCTGAATCTGGTCGATGCCATGTTCACGTTGGTCTACATCCGCGCCGGCATGGCGACCGAGGGCAACCCGCTGATGGGCCAAGCGCTTTCGCATAGCCCCCTCGGTTTCATGATCTGTAAATTAGCCCTGGTCTCGGGTGGCGTGCTGCTGTTGTGGCGCTTGCGTCATCGCAAGTCCGCCATGACCGGGTTGATTGCCACCTCAGCTGCCTACACCTGCTTGCTCGCTTATCATCTGTCAGCCGTGCCGCACTTGATCGACGTTGCGTCTAGATGAATTCTGCGGCTAGGTAATGCATGATGCGGGCATTATGCGGTGCAACCTAGTTGTGAATGCGTTTGTTGGCAGCGTGGTATTTTTAAGCGCGGTTGGGTTTGCGGCGGGGCCCGGCGTGGCAGCCGCGCAGGGCTTATCGGCGGTGCCGGTGACGCCAACTGCAACGGTTGCTCCGGCAGCTCCAGTAGCTGATGGCGTCGAAGCCGATTTTTCCCAGGAACTCGCGGCGTTGTTCGCCGTTGGTGCATGCGCCGATACGCCGGTGCCAAGCACGGTCGCGGCAGGTGCCGAGCTGATCATCAAGCGGCACTGTGACAAACTGCATCTCACTCAAACCAACTATCGCACCAAGTGGTTGGCCAAAGCCGAACCCTTCATGCGGGCCCATGTGCCGGCCAATGTGCCGCGCATTGTTGTGTATCCATTTGCCGGTGGCGATTTATCGACCGCGCTCACCGTGTATCCTGATGCTGACGAGATCACCACGCTGTCCCTTGAGCCTGCGGGTGATCCGCGCACGATTCTCACGTTGAAAAAAACCGGGCTCAAAGCTGGGTTGCAAGATATCGCCTACGAGTTGGGCTTTTTGTACAATGTGAATTTTTCCAACACGATGAACATGATCACCGCGATGCGTGGCGGCAAACTGCCGACTCAGTTGGTGTTTGGGCTATCAGCACTATGGATTCATGGTTTTGAACCTGTTGCGTTGCGCTATTTTAATGTGCAACCCGATGGCAGCTTGCACTACTTATCAACGGGCGATGTTGCGCTTGCTGGCGACCCAACCAAGATAAGTGCAGCCAAGCGCAACGCGGTGTTTGCCAACGTGGAAGTGCAGTTTCGAAAAAAAGGCAGCACCCGGGTGCAAGTCTATCGCCATATTCAAGCCAATCTCGATGACGCGCATATTGCAAAATCGCCTGGTGTGTTCAAGCACCTCGATAACAAACCCAAAATTGCGGCCATGACCAAGGCGGCGAGTTATTTGTTGGCATGGGACTCGTTTAGTAAAGTACGTGGTTTTCTACTCGGCCACGCGGAGTGGATGATCTCTGACGCCACCGGGGTTGCGCCATCGTGGGGCAAAGCCGCCGGGTTTGAATATGAAACTTGGGGCGTGTTTGAAGACACCCATCTGCCAGGCGGTCACGGCGTGGCCAAATCATGGCGCGAAGAATTTACCGCCGAGCCGACGCGTAAGCTCGACTTTCGCTTTGGTTACTACGATAAAAAGCTGCGCAATCACATGATCATCATGCGAACTGCGACGGCCAAATCCAAATAAGGTTGGGTAGGTTGGGCTCGGCTCGGCTCGGCTCGGCTCGGCTCGGCTCGGCTCGAATGTTGCGGTAGTTGGCTGCCGTTACTTGGGTGAAACTTCGCCACCGTCGTCGGGATCGGCCTGGGTTTCGGGCGGCGCGGCCGGGCTCGATTGCGGCGCGGATTCATCGTTGGCCGTGGTCGAACTCGAGTCAGTTGTGGCTGGCACAGTTGCAGCAGGAGTTGCTGGGGTCGGCTTTTTGGCGCCGCAGCTGATGATACCAGTACCAATCAAAACCACTAGGAAACTAATGCGTGCGATGTGTTTCACTTCATAATTGTGATTGTTCACGCGACTAAATGCAACAGGTGCGCCCATGGGGAAATACTGGCGTGGTGACCCAATAGTGATACGGTTAGGGCGATGTCTCGCTCCGATCGAAAACGTAAAGCGGCGCGGCATGGCCGCGATGCCGGTCGGGAAGTAGCCGCTAGTGCACCTGACCGTATGGACACTGCGCTGAACCAGGCAGCCGCGCGGCCGGGCGCTGGCGGCACCAAAGTTGCGCCGGTGCGGCCGCCGCTGTGGTTGCCGGTGCCGGTTGCATTGTCGTTGGTGTGGGGCGTGGTGGTTTCGGGTTGGGCAATTTCCCGTGCTGCACCGCCGGAGGTAATGTTGTCGGCGTCGACGACCATGAGCGCGGCAGAGCTTCGGCGTAGTGCCTTGGCGCCCCAAGGAGATCGCCGTGTTGCCCGCGAACAGGCGGTGTTGCCGCCGATCGGCACCGAACGTAATCGCGAAACTGCGTTGGCGCTCAAGTGGCCGGTGCCTTTGATTGACGGTATTGCCGTCGATGATCGGTTTGAAACGCTGCGTGATTGGATTCATCCGGTCACCGGCACCGTCGAGCTGGTACCAACGTCGCCGGGGCGTTGGTTCGGCGCTGAGCGCGCAGGCATATTTCGCTGGGAGTGTGGCGCTGGCCATTGCGGCGTAGATCTCGATGGGCCGCGGGGGCGTCCGTTGGTGGCCGTGGCCGCTGGTCGAGTTATTCGAGTTGAGCGCCACGAACAGGGCTTGGATGGCCGCAGCGGGCGCTATGTTCGGATCGAGCATGTCGATGGCACGCTCACCGCGTATATGCATATGGATGATATTGCCGACGGCATTGAGGTGGGTGTTGCTGTGAGCCCGGGGCAGTTTCTGGGAACTTTAGGCGCTACCGCGGTGTATCAATCGGCACCGCACTGCCATTTTACCTTGGAGTTGCCAACGTCCGGGCGTGTTACTGGTCGCGATCACACCGACTCAAACTATATCGATCCTGCACCGTTTTTGGCGCGGGCGCGAGTGATGGAAATTCCGAGTGGCTTTGGGCCTTAAATGTCGGCAGCGCTTTGTTGAATGTTGGCGAAATAGCTACGGCGTAAGTTCAACGCGGGTAACCTGAAAACCTTGGGTGGTTAACAGGTTGAGTACGCCTTTGTCGCCGCGCAGGTGGTCGGCGCCGACGACGACAAATACCGCATCGTTGGCGAAGAGGGTTTCGAGTTTGGGGATCCAGGCGCGGTTGCGGGAGAACACCAAGAGTTCTTCCATCGCAGCAATTTCGGCGTCGGTGTAGCCAGCTTCGCGCATATCCGTGCGGTCTTCGGCATCAAAGCCTGGTGGCTTATCAACGCCGGTGCAGTACTCTCGAATATCTTTTTCAGAATGCGCTTTCATTTCGGCGCGGTCTTTGGTGCCGGCCACCGAGGCGCGCAACGCTCGACGATCCAGCAATTGCGCGATCACGGCATTTTGAAAAGCCGCCGATTCTAGCCCGGCGGTTGGTTTGTTCAACTTGCCTGCGAGATTTTGAATTTCAACATCGAGGGTTTGAGAAGGATCTTCATACAGCAGCATCATGGTGAGTGCGGCAACCGCTGGTCCGCGTTGGGCAATGCCATCGGCTCGCGCTGGCCCCACCAGTTTGCGGTACCGTTGCCAAAGCTCAGGGCCCAACATCTCGGGCACGGACTGGGTATTCGCGGTCGGCTCGGCCTCATCGCCCGGGGCAACTTCGAACACGACGGTCGAAGCCGCGCGCAGCTTCGCTTCGACGATCGCGGGTTGTTTCGCGAGGCCGATGCTGACGTGGCGACTGCCCAGGATGTACGCCATCTTGCCGGCCTTTTCGATGCGAAAAAACGGTGGGCGGCTAACGCGTGGACAGGCTGCTTCGGCCAGCTGATGATTTTGTGCAAGGCTCGGTGGATCATCGGGCGAGCCCGGCACACCGGCCCATGGATCGGTGCTGGCCGCTACGGATGTACCTGTTGGCGGCACGGCCACGAGCGGCGACGACTTAGTCTTACAGCCCAGGACCAAGCCCAGGACCACGCCCAGTGCGAGTAGGCCCGCGAACGAACTGCTAAACCGGAACCGTGCCCTACCGCATAGATTTATGTGCGCGCGGGCGTGCCAATTGTGCAAGTTAGCTCCGAGCCGCGTGATCGGCCAGCACGTCGGCAACACAAAGGGTCAAACGCCGAGCCGTTGGGATGTCGAGGAATTCGTTGGGACCGTGCGCGTTGCTGCCAGGTCCGAGCACGCCGGTGATGCAGAATTGTGCGTTCGGGAATTTTGCGCCGAGCATACCCATAAAAGGAATCGACCCACCTTCGCCCATGTACACCGCTGGTTTTCCGAAGTGGCGTAACGATGCTGTATCGAGGGATTTTTCCAACCACGGTGCCAGTGGTGGTGCATTCCATCCGCCGTTGGCTCCGATGATGTTGAATTTTACGGTTGCGCCGTAGGGCGGATCTTTTTCAAGTAAGGCTTTGACCGTTGCCGCAGCGGTTTTGGCGTCGGTTTCTGGCGGTACGCGCAGGCTGAGTTTAAGCACGGTGCGGGGACGCAACACGTTGCCACCGTCGGCCGATGACGGAATGCCGTCTGCGCCGGTAATCGAGAGGGCCGGGCGCCAGGTCCGGTTGAGGATGAGTTCCGCGCAGTCCCGCGTGACGGGCCCCGCGCCATCGCACATCGGCAGTTTTGACCAAACCTCGTCGCCAAGGACTGCGGCGGCGGTCGCGGCTTGCAGGATGCGTTGGCGCGGAATCGTGACCGACAACGAGTCTGGACGAATCACGCCGGTACCACTGTCTTCGAGTCGATCCAATAATTGTCGTGCAATGCGAAACGTTGAGGCCACGACGCCAGAGCCGTCGCCCGAGTGCACGCCTTCGCGCAGCAAGTCAACTTCGAGCGTGCCCACGACTAAGCCGCGTAGCGAGGTAGTGGACCAAAGTTGGTCGTAGTTGCCACAGCCAGAATCGAGGCAGACTACTAAGCTCGGTGTCCCGATGCGTGGCGTTAGGTGCTCAATGTATGCGGGCAAATCGAAGCTGCCCGATTCTTCACAGGCTTCGATTAGGATCGCGCAGCGCGCGTGGGGAATGTTGTCACGGCGCAAAGCATTGATGGCCGTGAGCGAAGCAAAAATGGCGTAGCCGTCGTCAGCGCCACCGCGTCCATATAAGCGCTCACCTTCGATCACTGGAGTCCATGGCCCGAGGCCGTCGCGCCAGCCTACCATTTCGGGTTGTTTATCGAGGTGGCCATACAACAGCACGGTGTCGCCGGCCGTGCCGCCAGTGCCCGGCACATCAATGAAAATCACCGGCGTGCGATCTTCGACTTGTACTACTTCAAGTGCCGCACCCGCTGGCAAATTGGCCTTGGCCCAGCCGCTGAGCAACTCAACGGCCCGCGTCATGTGCCCGTGCTCGCGCCATTGTTTGTCGAACATCGGTGACTTATTCGGGATGCGAATGTAGTCGACGAGCGTCGGTATGACGGTGGCGGTAAATTGTTCAGCAACCCATTGTTTAGACGATTCGGCGGTGCGCGGATTGGACATGTCGGCAATCTAGCAAAAATATCGCACTCCGGCGCGTTTCGTGCCTTTCGAAGACCTACCCTAAATCGCGGGCAGCACAAAACGCGCGCCGCACCCATTGTTAAGCTAAGCTGCGCTTCAGTGAGAATTCGCATGGCGGAAGAAAACAAACCCGAACGGCCCCGACGAGATAGTGAAAAACAAACTGGCTTGATGCTGGAGGAGCGGACGCGCACGAAAAAGCCGCCGATGTACAAAGTGTTGCTGCACAACGATGACTACACGTCGCGTGATTTCGTGGTTTGGGTGCTGCAAAAAGTTTTTCACAAAGACGAACAAGCCGCGACGGTGATCATGATGCATGTCCACAACAACGGGGTGGGGGTCGCAGGTGTGTACACTTTTGAAGTTGCCGAAACCAAAGTGACCAAAACGATGCAGTTGGCCAAGGCTCAGCAATTCCCTCTACAATTATCGATTGAAGCGGTTGAGTGACCAATGGCGTGAGGCTTAGGTGGCCCGGTGGGGCCCCAACGCATAACGATTTGAGTAGCGATTTTTTCCGCGCAGTTTATCTGGCTCAGTTCTTTTTTAGGAGCACCTCGTATGCTTAGCCCCGAACTACAAAATACCCTGCAGCGCGCGTTGTCCGATACACGTGATCGCAAACATGAGTATCTGACTCTTGAGCACCTGCTGCTGGCCATCCTTGATGACCCGAGTGGTGCCGATATTATCGTCAAATGTGGCGGCAAAATCGATTCGTTGCGCGACGAACTCGAAGCCTTTTTGGCGGAGTCGGTCGAAGAAATTGAACATGAAGACGACGAAGATGGGCCCGATCAAACCCTGGCCTTCCAGCGGGTGTTGCAGCGCGCCGCGATTCATGTGCAAAGCGCAAGTCGTACGCAAATGACCACCGGCAATGTGTTGGTCTCGATGTTTCGCGAACGGGATTCGCATGCAGTGTACCTGCTTGAAAAAGCTGGGGTCACTCGGTTCGATGTGGTCAATTATATTAGCCACGGCGTAGCTAAGGCAGATCCAGGCATCAGCGTGATGCCGCGCAGTCGTGGCGCCGAAGAAGATGGGCCAGATGACACCAAGTCGGCTAATCCGCTGGAGTCGTTCTGTGTTGATCTCAATGCGCGCGCTAAAGAAGGCAAGATCGACCCGCTAGTTGGTCGGGGCGCTGAAATCGATCGCATGGTGCAGGTGCTATGCCGGCGCCGGAAGAACAATCCGTTGCTGGTGGGTGAGCCCGGCGTGGGTAAAACTGCGTTGGCGGAAGGCCTGGCCGTGCGCATCGTCGAAGGCAACGTGCCCGATGTCATCAAAGATGCAGTCGTTTATTCCCTGGATATGACGGCCGTGTTGGCCGGCACGCGCTACCGCGGCGATTTTGAAGAACGCATTAAAGCCGTGCTCAAAGTGTTGAAAGACAACAAGAACGCGATTTTATTTATCGACGAGATTCATAATATTATTGGTGCCGGGCAAACCTCGGGCGGCACCATGGATGCGGCCAACATCTTAAAGCCGCCGTTGTCGAATGGTGAATTGCGCTGCATTGGTTCGACGACGTTTAAGGATTTTCGTCAAGCGTTTGAAAAAGATCGCGCGCTGGCCCGGCGGTTTCAACGCATCGACGTTGGTGAACCGAGCGTACATGAAGCGATCGAAATTCTTAAAGGCTTGCGGTCGCGCTACGAAGCGCATCACGGGGTGAAGTACAGCGACGCGGCCATTGAGGCCGCCGTGGATTTGTCGTCGCGTCACATTTCGGGCTCTCAGTTGCCTGACAAGGCCATTGATGTGATCGATGAAGCTGGTGCCAAGGTGCGGCTGATGGCGGCGGCTGATCGTCCGGACGAAATTCGGCCACCGCTCATCGAAGAAATCGTTGCGCAAATTGCTCGGATTCCGACCAAGTCGGTTTCGACCAAAGACAAAAAGAAATTGTCGGATATCGAAGCTGACCTTAAGCGCATGATCTACGGCCAAGATAAGGCCATTGAACAACTTGCGATGGTAATCAAGTTATCGCGTGCGGGCCTTGGCAATCCCGACAAACCAACCGGCAGCTTTTTGTTCGCTGGTCCAACCGGCGTCGGGAAAACCGAGTTGGCCAAACAGTTGGCCACCGTGCTCGGCGTTGAATTTATTCGCTTTGATATGAGCGAATATATGGAGAAACACACGGTGTCGCGGCTGATTGGCGCGCCGCCGGGCTACGTTGGCTTTGATCAAGGTGGGCAACTCACCGATGCGGTGAATAAGCATCCGTACTCGGTCATCGTGCTTGATGAAATCGAAAAAGCTCACCCTGACATCTACAACATCTTGTTACAGGTCATGGATTCGGCCACGCTCACCGACAACAACGGCCGCAAAGCTGACTTTCGTAACGTCATTCTCATTATGACCAGCAATGCCGGATCACGTGAGATCGCTAGTGGCAAAATTGGTTTTGGTGATTCGGTCGGCGATAGCCATGACGGCAAAAAAGCGCTCGAACGCGTGTTCACGCCGGAGTTCCGCAACCGCCTCGACGGCACGGTGTTCTTCGATGCCTTACCGCCAGTGGTGATCAAGCAAGTCGCGACCAAGTTCCTTGATCAACTGGACACCCAGCTGATGGAGAAAAACGTTTCGCTCGAAGTGTCGGAAGCTGCCAAAGAGTGGTTTGCACTCAAAGGCTACGACAAAGCCATGGGCGCACGCCCGATGGGCCGGCTCATCGCCAACACGCTCAAAGCGCCGTTGGCCAATGAGATTTTGTTCGGCAAGTTGGTCCACGGTGGCACTGCGTTTGTGGATATCAAAGACGGCGAAATTGACGTGCGCTACGAGTCGTTGCCGGCGCCGGAGGGTGATGGCAGCGATGCAAGTGTGGTGCCGCCGCCGCCGCGACCACGCAAGCCTAAAGAAAAAGCCAAAGCGTAGTCGTTACAGCTTCGCGCCCGTCGCAGGACGCTTGCGACTTGGCTTCGGCAAACTCGCCGGTGCGGATTGAAACCAAGATTTCGCCGTGCATCATCGCCGCTGCGAAGTTTTCGAACGTGGTCGCCTTGGGCATGGTGATCAGGCGATCTGCGTCGCCGCTGCGCGGGCTAGGCCGAAATAACGTTTGGTTGCCAAGCGCCATCAATGAAGATATCGGTACCATCGAGGACAACGCGTTCGAGCACGGGGAAAACGTCAACATGATAGCGCGCGAGTTTGTGCCGCAGCGACGGCTTTTTGTACACACCGTGTTTGGCGCCAAGCGAAAGATGCACGCCGCACTGCCGTTCAAAAGCACCGACATCACTCACGCGACGAGTCGGGCCGAGGGCCCGGTTCATGCCAAAGCCAAGTTCACGGACCCAGATTTCGCCTTCGGCGGCCCGAATGCCATCGAGTACGGCAGCGAACGCCGCATTGCTGTTAAGGCTGTCGATGACACGACCTTTTTCAATTTGTAAGGTGATGGGCTGGTCAACAAAGTGCATGTTGCCAAGCAGATCTGCAAAACCAAAAAGCTGTACCGCGCCTGCGACCTTTTCAAGATCTTTTGCTTCGGTGAATATTTCACCGATAGGAAACAAGCTGCCGGTATTGGGCAGGTTCGCAAAGTCGCCGAGGTTGATCTTCGACGGTTCTACGCCGCCATGCACACAGAGCGAAGTTGTGGCGCCGGAATGAATCTCAAGATGCATTGCGCTGTCGATGGCGTTTTTTAATGCGCCGCCAGTGCCACGATAGTAGTCTGTGTCGTAGGCCAATGCGTCAATATAACGCGCCAGCTCGGTGTCGCTGTGCAAGCGCGCCAGGTTGGAATGCTCAAGCACTTTGATGTTGCGCTTGAAAAGTTCGACGCGAATTCGAAAGGCTTCGAGGCGAAAGCTTTGGGTCTGCACCAACACTACAAGATCCTCGGCTTGCAACGTTGCAAACGTTGCGATCAAGTTGGCCGCCGCGAGTTCGCCAAAGGCTAAAAATTCCGCGCTGGGCAGGGCGGCGCGATAGCCTGCCACCAAAAGTTGAGCGGCCGCGCTGTCTTGGTCGAACACTACTAATGCACGTTGCGCGTTGTGCTGCATCGCGATGCGCAACGTATCGCCGAGGTGTTGGCAAGCCTTGGTGAGCAGCAACGGATCCATCTGCCGACCTCAACATGCGAGGTGCGATTGCGCAATACGGCTTTACAGGTTACGGCGGGCCAACATCCCGCACGCGGATGCGCGCAGAACCGCACATTGGCGTCGAGGTTGGTCGGGCGCGTGCGTCGCGGCGTCGCACGATTCCCCGTAGAATTGGCACTGCGCTGGCGCGACCGCTGCCCCAGCGCGCTATAATTACTCGGTGAAACCTGAGTTCCCCGTTGTGGGCACGACACTTCCTGGGGCTCCTGACACTTTTGCCGACCCCGTGATTAATCCGGCGCCAGCGCTGGCACACGGCGCACAACCGGCGTCCTTTGGCGATGCCGCAACTATGTTGCCTGGCAGTGGCGTGGTGACGGCGGCCGCGCCAAGGCCCATTGGCAATCTTGCCGAGGCCCAAACCGCAATCGCTCTTGAGCCGCGCTCCGAGCGTTCGCTCGTTCGCTCCAATTCGGGGCCCAACTCGGAGAATGACCCTGCCGCCGCTTCGTCGCAACTGGTTGCCCACGGCAACGTCGGTTCGCGTTATCGGGTTGGCGCGCGCATTGGCCAAGGTGGCATGGGCGAGGTTGTGTCGGCATTTGATGAACAAATTGGCCGCGAAGTTGCGGTCAAACGCATTCGTCCTGAACTCGCGTCGGGTGATGCCTTGGCGCGGTTTGTGCGAGAGGCTCGCGTGCAAGGGCGGCTCGAACACCCGGCGGTCGTGCCCGTGCATGACCTTGCCATCGACGCTTCGGGGCGGCCATTTTTTGTGATGAAGCGGCTATCGGGTACCACCATGTCTGACGTGCTGGCATCCGCAGCGGCAGTGCCTGATCCGAGCGCGATTCGTCGTCGATTGTGGCGGGCGTTTGTCGATGTGTGTTTGGCGATTGAGTTTGCCCACCAAAAGCGCATCGTGCATCGCGACATTAAGCCGGCCAATATTATGCTTGGCGATTTCGGTGAAGTGTACGTACTCGATTGGGGCGTCGCGCGCGCCGTTGGTGCGCCGCTTGCGGAACCGTTCCGGCCATCGCAACACAATCTTGCCGAAGCTCCGCAACCGGCACCGCATCCGTTGGCGGCATCAACTCCGGGGGCGTTGAATGACCTGGCGCTTGATAGCGGTGAAACTCGGGCGGGCACGGTTCTGGGTACCCCGGGTTATATGGCACCCGAGCAACTCGACGGCGAAGCCGTGGGCCCAGCCGCCGATATTTATGCGTTGGGTTGCATTCTGTTTGAAATTTCCGCTGGTCGCACGCTGCACCCACGCGGGCACGCCGCGATTGCGTCGACGGCTACCGGAGCTGACGCCGCGCCGAGTCGGGTATTGCCTGATTCGCCACCAGAACTCGATGCAATTTGCCGCCGCGCAGTTGCGCTTGATCCGCAGCAACGCTTTGCCTCGGCCCGCGAACTTGGCGACGCGGTGCAAGCGTTTCTCGACGGTGATCGCGATCTCGAAACCCGGCGTAAGTTAGCGGCGGAGCATGTTGCGCATGCTCGTGCAGCCTTGGCCGCGGGCAATGATCAAGAAGCGCGGCGTACCGCCATGCGAGCGGCCGGCCGCGCGTTAGCGCTCGACCCAACCGCGCGAGCGGCTGCAGATTTAGTCACCCACCTCATGCTTGAACCGCCGACTGAAGTGCCGGCTGAAGTCGAAGCGCGCATCGACGAAATCGATACCGAAACCGCGCGGGCCCAAGGGCGAATTGCGGCGTTGTCATTGTTTGGCTATTTGGCGTTCTTGCCGATCTTGCTTTGGACCGGCGTACGCAATTGGGCGATTGTGGCGGCGTTCCTGACGGTCGCGGTCGCCAGCGCAGTGCAAATCTGGACGTTGACTCGGCAACACCGCATTTCAACTGCTGGCATCTATTTTAATGTCTGCATCAATGCCGTATTGATCGGCTTGGTGTCACGGATTTGTGGGCCGTTCTTCGTCGCGCCGACGTTGGTGGCGACCACGCTCATGGCCTATGCCGCGCATCCGCGGTTTGGTCGAATTTTCGTGGTTAGCGCCATTTTGGCGTCATCGATTTTTGTGCCATGGGGACTCGAATTAATTGGCGTGCTTGAGCCGACCTATCGATTCATGAGCGGAGCGTTGGTGTTAACCTCGCCGGTGATCGCGTTTCGCGCATTGCCGATTCAGATCGCCTTTGCGGTATCGTTGATTGCGCTGTTGGGCGTGGTTGCGGTGCTGTCGCGTATGATGGCCGACCGGCAGCGGGCAGCGGCGCGTAAGCTCGAAATTGCGGCGTGGCACATGCGCCAATTGGTCCCACACCCAGAAAGCGATGCGACCAGTTCCATCAAAATGGTGGCTCAGCCGACCCCTCCGACCTTATAATTGCGCGCTCCTACATGTGATCGGTCGAATAAAATGCCAATAAGGTCGCAGAATGCCTTTTGATTGCGTAAGCTTACCGTCATGAGCTGGGTAGTTCCCCTGGCGCTAGTCGGACTGGCCATTACGATCATCGTCGTGGTCACAACGTTGTCAGCGAAAAAAAAGCACTACGCGTCAGTCGCTCCGGCGGTGACGGTGGGGCCCGCGATACTCGTGCACGACATTAATGACGATCGTTGCACTGGTTGTGACGCGTGCGTGGCGGTTTGTCCAACCAATGTGCTCGACTTGGTCAACAATAAATCGCGGGTGCTGCGATTTGAAGACTGCATTCAATGTGAAGCCTGCATGGTCGCGTGTCCAACCGAAGCCTTGGTCATGTTTCCCGAGGGCACGCTACCGCCGGCGCTCAAAGTGCCGGAAATGGACGAAAACTTCCAAACGGCGGTACCTGGCCAATATCTCATCGGCGAAGTTGCAGGTAAGCCGCTGGTCAAGAACGCTGCAAACTTGGGCCGGATGGTGATCGAACATATGTTCACCACTGGCATTCGGCCGGGGACACTGGGTCGAGGCACTACTGAAATGGTGCACGTCGACGTTGCGATCGTTGGTTCAGGCCCTGCGGGTTTGTCAGCGGCGTTGACGTGCATCCAGCGTGGCCTGTCGTACGTGGTGCTGGACAAAGAACAGATGATCGCGTCGACGATCCATCGCTATCCCAAAGGTAAGTTGGTGATGGCCGAGCCCTACGACACGGTTAATTTGTCACTGCTACCGGTGTTTGATTCGTCGAAAGAACAGCTCATCCCGATTTGGCGTGAATTGCTCGATCGCGTCGGCATGAAAATCCAAATCGGTGAATCGGTTGAGTCGGTGCAGCCGCAACCAGACGGCGCGTTTCTTACGCGGACCACGGTGTCGGCGTATCGATCGCAACGCGTGGTGCTGGCGATCGGCACCCGTGGCAAGCCACGGACGTTGCAAGTGGCCGGTGAAAATCTGCCGAAGGTTCACAGTTTGCTTGAAGACCCCGACGAATGGCGTGGCAAGTCCGTGCTTGTGGTCGGTGGCGGTGACTCTGCAGTGGAAGCAGCGTTGGCACTCGCCGACGCTGGAGCGATGGTAACTATTTCCTATCGCGGCAAAAACTTTGCGCGTGCTGCACCCAAGAACAAACAAGCAGTCGAAGCCTATGCTGCCGAGGGCCGGCTCAAAGCCAAAATGCAATCGCAGGTTTTGGCGTTTGATGCCGAGTCGGTGACGATGGCTATGGCCGACGGCGCGCAGAAAAAATATTCGAACGATGCGGCCTTTGTGCTCATTGGCGCCGACCCACCCGTGCAATGGTTGGAGAAGTTGGGCGTGCAATTTGTCGAGCGCGAACATCAATATCAGCTCGGTAAATCCGACGACGTCGTGCGTCGGTTGGTGCCGCGCGCCATGGAGTGTCCGCAAGACGCCGCGCGTGCGGCTGCGCAAATTCTCGGCGGTAGTGTCGCTGCGGTTGCGGCGGGCGCCGACCTTGGACGGGCCGTTGCTGCGGCGCAGAGCAGTCAAGGCCAAAGCTCGGGCCCACGCAAATGGCTGCGGTCGGCTACCAGCATCTTCTCCAACCGGGCGCGTTCCGAAAGCGGCTCGGACTTTGGTGGCATGGGGCCACCACCTAAAACCGAAGCCAAAATCAAAAAGCCCGAACCATTCAAAGAAACCCGCGACGGTCGTCGGCTTGATGGGCCGGTCCCGCTGTCCGAATTTGCGCGGCAGCAACGCACCGGCGGCCAGATCACCAATCACAGTGGTAGTGGCCGGCGGGATGCGTTGTCATCGGGCGAACGCACCCGGATCTTGCGAATGTTGCGCGACGAAGGTGGCCGTTTGGCCGATGAAGATTCAAGTGTGTACATCGGCGCTGCACCTGCATCGAAGGCGTTTGTGCTTGATCTTGATCTAGATGACTCGCCAGCGCCGGCGCCGATTCGTTCAGCCCCAGCCCCTGCGCCGCGTGTGAAGGCCGGTGCAACCTCGCGTGGCGGCGGCTTGCGCGCCAAGCCCAATGATGCGACCAAAATGATTTCGCTGGATCAACCTAAGGTGCCACCAAGTCATGCCGTACCTGATGAAGCCACGGTCATGGCGCCGCGTTATCCGGCACCTGCGAAAGCGAAATTACCTTTGCCTGGCACGCCGAATGCGTCGCAGGGGCAGGCCGATTCGGCGAACAAAACTGCGCAGCAGCCCAACGTTTCAGCGCCGACCTCGGCGACGAGGATGGTGCAGCGCCCGCAAAATCCAGGCACTCGCCCACCACCGATCGCTCCTCCGGTGCTAGCGCGTGCGGCTGGCGGTCCGCGTACCGCGCCCCCAAGCCCACCGGGTGCACCCGGTGCAGCAGCAGCGCGGTCTGTGCCGCCACCGTTTGGTGATGAACCCCGACGGCAGGCTGATTCATCCATGGTTGCGTCGTTGCGCGACGGCGGCCGCGGCGCTGCTCGGCCGGCTTTGCCCGACGAGGCGACCCGCATGGCCGATGTTGATGCTCTAAAGCACGCGATAGCCAAACGTGGACCTGCGGCCGCAGCAGGCGAGCCCTTTGGCGAAGTCGCGGTTACCAGTGCTGATCCGCATGCCGCAATGCGTAACTTTGCCCCAACCGACGATGACGGCGACGAACGCACCTCGATCTCCGACGCTGCGTCCCTGCAGCGCATGCGTGGTCGGCCCATTCCGGTGGCCAGCGACGAACACACGCGCATTGGCGAAGCGCCCGCAGCCAATGATCCTGACAAGCGTGGCATGTCGAATGTCGATTGGGATATTGAGTAAGCGGGAGCCCAAAGACCAAAGATCCCGACCGCAGAGATCCTGACCGGTCAAAAAGATCGAAAGATCCGAAAGATCCTGACCGGGGTTTGTTTTCGGCAAGGCCAAAAGATCCCGCAAAAGATCCCGACCGCAAAAGATCCCGACCGGGGTTTGTTTTCGGCAACAAAGATCCCGACCGGGCTTTGTTTTCGGCAAGGCACGCAAAGATCCCGACCGGGGTTTGTTTTCGGCAAGGCACGTATGCCTGTGAAGCGGCGGTAAATTCGGCAAAAAGGCAGCTGCAGGTTACGCCTCCGGGAGTGGCAACGCAGGTCCTGCGTCGCGCCCGAAAACGACGAACGGCCGCTAGGAGCGGCGAGTGGGTGGAGCCGATAACATTTCAAGGAACAATGACAGCGACCAGGCAACGCTAACGACGCGCGATCAACTCGCGTCGTCGTGCGACGCAAACACGTTGATCAACGGTGGCCCCTCGGGCTCGCGCACCGGCCCGATGAGGGCGCGCATGGCGACGGTGCCGAGCGGAAAGTTGGCGACTTCGCCCCGCAGCAAACGTTGCCGGGCGGCGGCATGGGCGTGCTCGAACGCGGTATTGCGTTGCAGCGTGGCGATGCGCGCCCACTGACTGCGGCAGGCCACACGCGGCCGGAGGCCAAACATGGCGTGGCGGGTGGTCGGCGAGGCTTCGCGCGATTGCTTCAACACTTGCGCGCGACCGAGCACGCGAGTCTGGTGTTGCTGCCGCGTCACGTCGCAACGTTGTTCAATGGCGCGCACAGCGGCGACGACGTCAGTGACAAAG
>JAGPDK010000314.1 GCA_018057605.1 Kofleriaceae bacterium
CCCGCGCATCACACCAAATCGTCGATGCACCTCGCATCGTCGATCGGACCGCCGGTCCATTTTGATGCGTTGGTGTTAGCCGTAATGGCGAACTCCGCGTGAGCATCGTGTAACGCTGCAACGCCACGTCGCGCGCTAACGTCGCTTGATGTTGTGCAAGCCGGTTGCGCGTCGATGATCCGGTTGCGATGATCGAAAAAATTCCAGCCATTGACATTGGCTTCGACCCGGCAGCCGCCTTCGTGCAGCAGCGTGTGGTGGGCACTACACAGCAGCAGCCGCTTCGACAGCGCCGTTTTTCCGCCGTTGGCCCAGTGCTCAATGTGATGGCCGTCGACGTAGCGGCTGTGCGTGCAACCCGGAAAACGGCAGGTACGGTCGCGCAGCAACAGTGCACGCTTGATTGCGACTGGAATCGTGCGGGTTTTGCGGCCGACCGAGAGCGGCACGCCTTGCGCAGCAACGTGGGCAACCACCACCCCAGCGTCGCAGCACAAGCGTCGCGCGGTTGTCGCCGCGATAATTTCGGCGTCGGCCATCATGGCTAGATCCGCCGGTTCCGATGAACCGTGCAAGCTGGCGTGCGGCACCGTGATGATAATTTCGATCGGCGTGCGCTGGGGGCGGGCACCGCGCAAACGATCCTGGATAATGTTCATGAACGCATCGGCGCGCTGCCGGCCACGGTTGGCAGACGTTGGTAATTTTACAGTTGGCGGTTTATCGGACGAATGTTCAGCGGGAGTCGGTTCTGCTGGCGACGGTCCCTCGGGAGTCTGTTCTGCGCGAGTCGGTTCCGCGCGCGATGTGTCAAGTGCAGCGTTGAGCGCAGTCCAAACGATCGCCGCTTCATCGCTCGGCAGTACAACTTCAAACTTCACCATGCCGTTATCGAGACTGCGCCGATTCACCGTGCGCTGCGCCGCAACTTGTGCAGTCGCCATTAGCATCGCGCATAATCTGCGTGAAGGTTCGGCATACCTCGCAGGTCATGGAGCGAACCAGCGCACGCTGGGAGCAAGGTCGTTCACCGTCTCGCCGTCGCTTCTTCGACATCGCGCATGCCTCTGCTTTCGAGGTCGAAGCAGTGCTCGACATCGCGCGTTGCAGTGGCTTCAATGGTGTCAACGATCGCGCGGCCAGCGCCCTGGCAGGTCGGGTTGCGGCGATGACCACGGCTTTGGTGCGCGGTCGCTAGGCCCGGTGTCCGTCGTCGGAGGTCGGTCGGCCGTGGTCCGAGTAAGCAACCAAAATTACTGAAGGTTTCGTGCGATTGGGCTTAAGTGACCAGCATTGGGAACGTCCCTTATAGAACGCGCGCCGCTGCTTTGCGCTCACTGTGCCGATCAGTGAGAAATTCAACATGATCGCGCAGCAGCAGCGTCATTTTGTAAAGTTCCTCCATGACATCGACGACCCGATCGCGATACGGCGAATCTTTCATCCGGCCATCGTCTTCAAATTGTTCGTAGGCTTTGGCCACCGAGGACTGATTAGGAATGGTGAACATGCGCATCCAGCGGCCCAACAAGCGCAGCGTATTGACCGAGTTAAAGGATTGCGATCCACCGCTCACTTGCATGACGGCAAGCGTCCGCCCTTGCGTCGGCCGCACAGCGCCAATTTCCAGCGGGATCCAGTCGATCTGATTTTTCATCACCCCAGTAATCGCACCATGCATTTCCGGCGACGACCAAACCTGACCCTCCGACCACGCACTCAATTCGCGCAGCTCCCGCACCTTGGGGTGATCCGCTGCAACGCTGCCGTACACTGGCAATTCCAACGGATTGAAGAAGCGAACCTCTGCACCCATTTCCTCCATGATCCGCGCCGCCTCTTCAGCCAACAGCCGGCTATACGAGCGCGTGCGCAACGATCCATACAAGAATAGAATGCGTGGTTTGTGCGGTGAACAGCTCAAGGCGTTGGCGGCCACATCGTCGGCTTGCATCTCGCGCGTGTAGCAAATTGGTTGCTGCCTGCAACTGATCGGGACTTTTCGTTGCACCGGTTTTCGGATCGTAGAAAAAAGTCGCGACATCCTTGTCCGGATCCTCCAGCCCGCGATGGGGTGTTTTCCCTCATGATCTGGGGGCGTCGCCCCGCGGATCTGCCGTAGGCAAACAACTTACATCGCTTCGATGGCAACAATTACAGCTACCTAGCTTGGCGACGCCGACGGCCAACTGGCACGTCCGTTGCTCTAGTGTCGCAGCATGAACCTCCGTCTTTTCGCTGCTGTCTCTTTCTCTTCGCTGTTGGCCGTTGGATGTAACGTCGGTGACGCGAACCCACAAACCGGCGTCGATGCGCCGGTCGTCGTAGTTGACGCCCCGCCGGCAGTTGGCAATTTGATCACCGCGGATGAAACCTGGAGTGGCACCAAAGTACTTACCGATACCGTCACGATTGCGGCAGGCGTAACGGTCACAGTCGAAGCGGGCACCAACATTACCGGGCCGGCCGGTAAGAATCTGCGCGTCCGCGGCACGCTCAAGGTCAACGGCACCGCTGCGAGCCGGGTTTCGCTCAAACCAACTTCTGGTATTTTTGCCGGCGTCGTGGTCGAAACCGGCGGCACCGCCAACGTGGCCTATTTTGATGCGAGCCAAATCGCAACCGTGTTCTACGTGCATGCCGGCGCAACGCTGACGCTCGATCACGCCGACATTAGCGACATCTCGAAAGCGGTTGATGTCGGCGGCGGCACCGCCACCGTAACCCGCAGCAAAATTCAGAAAATGCAAAACGGTGGCGCTAATCTCGGCAGTGGCACGCTGACCATTCGCGATTCCCTGCTGCTGGAATCGACCGGCGACATTGTCGTTGCGCTTGCAGGAGCGCTAACGATTGAGTATTCGGAAATCGGCGGTGCCACGAGTATCTACGAACACTGCAATTTGCATATTGGCGGCGACGTAACAATCAAAGTTACACATAACAACATTCGCTCTTCGGTGGTCGGTTTAATGTTCTACGGCGGCACCAACGCTGATTTCACGTTTAACAACTGGTACGAAAACGAAGCCGACCTCGATCCTGCCGGCGGCGCTGCGTTAGCCGGGCGTACCGGCAACTTCGCCAATAGCTATTGGGTTAATCCGCCAGTAGCCACGACCGGCGCAACGTTTATGCCCATGTCAGCGACCAAACTGACCGACGCTGGCGTGCGCCCCGAATAAGCCAGCACGCCGAGGCCGTGCGCTGTGAAATACGATGATTCAGCGCGCTGCGCGTGCTAGCGTGCCCGCCATGAAACGCAGCGTGTTGGTTTTTCTGTTCGCAGCCGCTTGCAGCGGTGATCCAGCCGGCCCAAGCGCTACGCCCCCTGTCGCCCCGGCGGCCAATGATCCCGCGTTCGTCATTACGGGCCTACGCAATTGGTATCTAATTCAAGATGCGGTTACGGCAGGGCAACCAGCGATTGATGCCAGCATTGCCGCTCCGGCGGGCGTGGCTACCGTCGATGTGTGGCTCGGCGACCAACCCGGCGTCCGGTTACCGGTCGTTGATGGCAAGTTCAGATGGCAACAAGATCTTGGCGCATTGGCCGCTGGCGACTACCAAGTACTATTTGCGGCCGACAGCGCCGATACCGCCTTTGCCAAGCGCACCGTGCACCGCAGCGCGCCGCTGTACTTCTTGATGGCGACCGATTGGGATTTCTCTGAACCCGGCGAAAATTCCCTGCTAATCATGGATGCGATGCGGCGCAAACATCCATCGTTGATGTTCACCCATTTTGTCGGGCCATACACATATACCGACCCACAATTGGACGCCACCCGCCGAGTCGATATCACCAAATGGTTGGTCGCATCGCGCGACATGCACGGCGATGAAATCGGCTTACACATTCATCCGTACTGCAACTTTGTCACCCACGCCCAGGTCACCTGTATCACCGATCAGTCCACGGTGTACGCGCAAGATCTCAGCGGCTACACCATCAAAGTTGCGGCCTACGACGAACCCACCTTTGGCAAACTGCTCGATGACGCTGACGGTTTGTTCATGGCCAACGGCTTAGGCAAGCCGGTCACCTTTCGCGCTGGTGGCTGGACCGCCGACCTGGGCACACTCAAAGCCTTGGCCAGCCGCGGATATGTCGCGGACACCAGTGCGTTAAACTGGGCGCGCCTCGAAGAATGGCAAAACCAAGGCACCGGCGAGTTGTATCGCTGGAACATGGCCAACTGGACACCCATGGGTGACGCCAGCCAGCCGTATTATCCAAGTGACACCAGCGTGCTGATGCCAGGCTTGTTGCCGTTGTCAATTTTGGAAGTCCCAGACAACGGCATCATGGTGGACTACGTCAGCGTCGATGAAATGAAACAGATCGCGGCCGCCAACTGGGATGGCAACGCTTTGCCAACCGCCAAAACATTAATGTTGGGCTTTCATCCTTCGGTGCAAATGCCACTTCAGGCCAGCGATCGGGTCTACGGCATTCTTGATTACGCGGAAGCCCACCTTGCCGAGAAAGATCGCGGCCCCATGGTGTACGCAGTACTCAAAGACATGCCAAAAGTTTTTACGCCATAACGGCGCCGCAACAAACCACCCAGCTGATTGGTGTACACTTGCGCAATCAGAATGAATAACTTTCAGCAGCAGATAAACAAACTGGTAGCCGAGTTTGTCGCGGGCGTAACCGAGTTGGCTCACTTGGCCGCAGTCGAAACACTGCAACGCGCGTTTCTCGAGCAAGCCAATGGCCAGCTACGTTATGTTGGCAAGTCAGGCAGTAAACGCACAAATTCCGAACTTGTCGACATGATGGAACGCGTCCGCTTGCATGTCGTGGCCAACCCCGGGCAGCGCATGGAGCAAATCAACAAAGCCCTTGGCACAACCACCAAAGATTTGCAGTTACCCATTCGTAAACTAATTAGTGATGGTCGGATCTACAGCAAAGGATCACGACGCGTTACTCAATATTTCGCAAAGAAGAAATAGCGATGAATGACAATATTGTACGCCGTGTGATGCAACAAGCGCAGGTTCGCCCAACCACGCCAGCCTACGTGGCGAATCATCAAGGCAATTGGCAAACCACCTCGTGGCAGCGTTATGTTGAGCAAATTCGCAGTGCCGCAAAAAGCCTGATCGCGTTAGGTGTGCAACGTGGACAACGCGTAGCGATCTTAGGTTTCAACCGGCCGGAGTGGACCATTTTTGATATTGCAGCGATGGCCGCCGGCGCGGCACCAGCAGGGATTTACACCACGTGTTCGTCAAGCGAAGTGCACTACATCGTGCATCACAGCGAAGCGCCCATCGTGCTGGTGGAAAACGCCGACCAGTTAGCCAAAGTGGTCGCAGTACGCGACCAGTTGCCGCATTTGCAGCACATCGTGTTGATGCAAGGCGCTGACGCCAGTGCGGCACCTGCTGACAACATCTGGAGCTGGACGCAATTCATGGCCAAAGGCGCCAGCGACGATGACCGTGAGCTTGAGCAACGCATCGACGCGATTGAACAGGCTGATCTGGCCACGCTGATCTACACCTCCGGCACCACTGGCCCACCCAAAGCCGTCATGTTGTCGCATGGCAACTTGGCCTGGACGGCAACCACGCTGATCGACGCAGGTAGCGGCGCCCCTGGCGATGTGATGTTGTCGTATTTGCCGCTGTCGCATATTGCCGAGCAGATGGCTTCGATTCACGTGCCCGGCACCGTCGGGGCCACGGTCTATTTCGCAGAATCACTAGAAAAAATCCCCGATGGCCTGCGCGTCGCGCGCCCCACGCTATTTTTTGGTGTGCCGCGGATCTGGGAAAAATTTCACGACGCCATGCTCAAGAAATTTGCCGAAGTAACTGGCGTCAAAAAACACTTACTTGCGTGGGCACGTAGCGTGGCAACGGCTGTGCACACCCGCAAGAATCAAGGACGGTCGATTCCGCGCAGCTTGCAGCTGCAATATCAAGTGGCCAACAAGCTGGTGCTGCACAAAGTGAAGGTCGCATTAGGCTTCGATCGGGTGCGGCAATGCATCACCGGGGCCGCTCCGATTGCCCGGGAGATTCTTGAGTTTTTTCAATCGATCGACATTCCGATTTCTGAAATCTACGGCCAATCCGAAGACAGTGGGCCAACCTCACTCAATCTCAAAGGTCGCACCAAATTGGGGACAGTTGGGGTGCCGTTGCCAGGCTTACAAGTCAAGCTAGCCGACGACGGCGAAATTATGATCAAAGGCCCTAATGTGTTTTTGGGCTATCTCAAGGACCAAGCCGCAACCGATGAAATTCTCCACGATGGCTGGTTAGCGTCGGGTGACCTTGGACAATTCGACCGCGACGGCTTCCTGAGTATTACTGGCCGCAAAAAAGAGATCATCATTACGGCAGGCGGCAAAAACATTACACCGCGCAACATTGAAGCCGAAATCCAACGCTGTGCGCACGTCGCCGATGCCGTGGTGATTGGCGATCGCCGCAAATTCCTTACAGTGCTGCTCACCTTGAGGCCGGATGCCAGCGGTAAACACAGCGATCCGAACGTGCTCGCCGAAATTCAACAAGCTATTGATGCCGGCAATGCGCAGCTAGCCCGAGTTGAGCAAGTCAAAAAATTCACCGTGTTGCCAACCGCCTTTTCGACGGAGTCCGGCGAATACACACCGACCATGAAATTACGACGCAGCGTCATTGCCAAAAAATATGCAGCGCAGATCGACGCGATGTACGTCGAGTAATTAGTTGCGCACGCAGTCAAACGTCACCGGAATGCTCGGCCCGTGATCGATGACTTCGAAATCTTCGACCTTCAAACTCGCGAGGTCGCGAGAATCGAGCAAGCCATCCCATTTTGCGGTGGTGTGCACATCGCTTTGTGCGGTCAGCGCAATATTGCCACCGTCGGCGTGATACATGCCGTAGGTTTGCATCGCGCGCGCCACCACACG
>JAGPDK010000315.1 GCA_018057605.1 Kofleriaceae bacterium
AACCCCAGAATCTCAGAACGTCTGATCCGAAAACCGGAACATGCGCCACTTGGCGGGGCGCGATAGTGGTTGGGTCACGATGACGCCGTCGTTGTTGAAGCCGTTGCGGTGGATCAGGTGGACGCCGGTGCCGTCGGTGTAGCCCAAGGCGTAGACCGAAATGTGGTTAACACTGGCGAGCTCGGCTTTGATGGTCGCGACGAGGGCGGCTTGGCTGCTGGCGGTGAAGTCGCTGGAGCGCAGCCCGAGGGCCGTGTAGTCGAGCGCAAAGCCGGTGTGCCAGCCTTCTTGCCATGGGGTGCCGGTCAGCGGCAGGTCGCGGGTTGCGGTCATCACATCAGCGCTGCCGGCAACGTTGACGGCGACATCAAAGATTTTATTGTTGGCGAGGATCTGCAGATGGATGTGATCGTTGTCGCCGTTGCAGTTGCGCGCGCCCGGGTCGACGATCGCGACGAGAAAACCGTCGAGCCGGCCGAAGCCATTGCTGATGGTAGTGCCAAAGGTATTGGAACAAGCGCGGCGCATCGGCGTGCCGTCGTCAACAACGATGCGGGCGGCATCCACCGCAGCATCGATGATGCGGGCATCGGCGGAGGCAGGGCTTGAGTCACTGCACGCAGCGATCGATGCGCCCCCTACAGCGATGCCGGCGAGGCCAACGAGTGAGCAAATAACCAACGCCCACAAGCTTGCAGTGTTGGCGATGCGAGCCCAACTCGGCGTGAGCGAACGGGCAAGCCGCCCGCGTACCTGAGCAAAATCCATCCGGCCAGTGTACTGGTTTCGTGGCCAAACGGCAAAGCGTTATCCCCCCAGCTTGGGGTGTGCGATGGTAAGATCACATTCGGTGCACTGCCTCTCCGACAATGACGCGACCGAATTTCTCGCAGGCGCGCTGCCTGCGGCAGGGTTGCAACGCGTCGAAAAACACTTGGCCAGTTGCAAAGACTGCCGCACGTTGATCGCTGCGGTCGGCGCGAGCGGCGATGATGCCACCGGCCGCGATAGTGATGTCGCGACGGCACCGCGTGCGCTGCGGGTGCCGGCAGCACCGAAGTTACCGATGGATGTCGGCAATGACCCGACGGTGGCGGCCACGGTCAGCCTGCCGCGCAAAAACATTGGCGACCGGGTCGGGCGCTATTTGGTGTTGGGCACGTTGGGCATCGGTGGCATGGGCGTGGTGTTCACCGCATATGATCCGCAACTCGATCGCAAAGTCGCCTTAAAATTGCTACGAGCTGCCGTCGGTGCGGGGCCCGGAAATGGAGCGAACGAGCGAACGCTCGAAGCGAGGCTCGATGCACAACACGCCCGGACCCGGTTGCGGCGGGAAGCCCAAGCGATTGCGCGGTTGTCGCATCCGCATGTAGTTGCGGTGTACGACGTTGGCACTACCGACGACGGCGATGTGTATATCGCGATGGAATTTGTCGAAGGCCAAAACTTGTCGGTGTGGCTGCGGGCCTGGGCTCGACCGTGGCGGGACATCATCGATGTGTTTTTGCAAGCTGGGCGTGGGCTTGCCGCTGCGCATGACGTTGGCTTACTGCATCGCGATTTTAAACCAGACAATGTGTTGGTCGGGGAACACGGCCGCGTTCGGGTCGGCGATTTTGGCTTGGCGCGCTCGGTGCTCACCCCCGACGATGCGCAGACCCATGTGAGCGTGGTGAGCCCACTGCATGCGTCGCTCACTGCAACCGGCACCGTGTTGGGCACCCCTCGCTACATGCCGCCGGAGCAACTGACTGGTCAGCCCATCGACGGTCGCTCCGACCAATTTAGTTTTTGCGTGGCATTGTATGAAGCGTTGTTCGGACAGCATCCGCTGCCTGGAAATACCGCGGTGTCGATGCTGGAACAGCGGGCCCGCGCTGCGGTGCCGGCCGACGGGCAGGTGCCGCCGCCGATTGTGCGGGCGATTCTGCGTGGGCTGGAGCCTGATCCAAGCAAACGCTTTGCTTCGATGCAGGTACTGTTGGCGGAAATTACACCGGACGCACCGCGGCGACGCTGGGCTCCGGTGGCGGCCGCACTTGCTGGGGTGTTAGTGATTGGCGGAGTTGCCTTGGCCACTGTGGCGCGCAACCAGCGCTTGAACGCCAATGGCACCGAAGCCATGCTGACCCAGCGCATCGAAGCGATCGAAGTCGACCGAGCGCGCTTGCTCAATGAATTACAAAAATCAGCAAAGAAGCAGGACATCAGCGCTGCCGAAATTCGTCAATTGCAAACCAAGATTGCCCAGAAGGATGCTGAAATATCTGATTTAATTAAGGAAATTGGAACGCGCGCAGAAATCAAAAACGACAATGGAAACCCTCGTACCATGGCTCGGGCCGGTACACCTCGCACCACTGGACCAACGAGCGACGGCGTCGCGGGGCCAGGCCAAGTGGGCTCGGCGTTTACGCGGACGCCCGAGCGGGTGCCGGGCTTTCCTGCTGGCACCGTCGGTCAAACCCCACCACGGCCGCAAAATTCGAGCACGGTTAGTTCGACGTTGGCGGCGGCCAGCAACGAGTTGCGCGGCTGTTTTCGTGAGTGGAGTGAGCGTTACCCTGGCCGGTCGATCACCTTGACGGTGGCTACGGCCATCTCACCAGACGGGATCGCGCACTCGGCGAGCACGTCGGGCACCGACGATTCAAGCCTGCCCATGTGCGTGACCGACGCCGTCAAACGGATTCACTTTCCGGTCAGCACCGCAGCGGTAGACCTAGTGATCTCAACGACTTGGGTTGACGGCGTGCTCACGACCAAAGCCGTCATGACCCGGCGAGGAAGTGCCACGGGTGTGATCGACATCGACTGATGCCGCTCTCCTTGAGTCGCGCCCGATGCCGAATCACCAGCGTGTGACGTGGCCAGTCATCAGCTTGCGGGCTCGACGCTCGCTTCGGTTAGCGACTGTGACGAAAGATGATGAAAAATCTCCGGCAATTGGTGTATGCCCAGGGTCTATGAAGCTCTTACCTACTATCGCATTTGTTGCATCGGTGGTGGCGGCGGCCGTGCCTTTGCTCGCCACCACATCCGCCTCGGCGAATGGCCGCATTGTTGATATTGAAGTTCCAGAATCTTCGTTGGTTGGCCGTGAAAGCACGTTGTCGAACATCATCTTCCTCAATCGCTGCAAAGGCGGTTGCACGTTGCAAGGTGGCAACATCAACGACTCGCGCACCAACTCCACAACCATTCCAGGTGACACCGCGCAACACGTTTTGAGTGAGTTCAACGGCGATGACACCGAGTGGGCAGCTATTGTTCAATGCGTCAAAGAAATGTACTCGCCGTACAACGTGGTTGTCACGGATGTCGATCCTGGCGCAGTTACCTTTCACCAAGAGGCCATGGTTGGCGGCCTGCCTGGCGAAGTGAACATGTCGAACGACGTCGGCGGGGTTTCGCCAGGTGTCGGTTGCAACGCAGCCAACGGCTTGATCAATTTCACCTTTGCCAATGCCGTGCCGCGCAACCCCGGTCGGGCTCAGTATTTGTGCGGTGTTGTGGGCCAAGAGAGTGCCCACGGCTACGGGCTCGATCACGAGCTCGATTGCAGCACGCCAATGACCTATTTGAACTACTGTGGGCAAACGTTTTTTCGCAACAAAAACTACACCTGCGGCGAGTTCTCGGCGCGGCCATGTCGTTGTGGGTCAACTCAAAATTCCCACACTGCGCTCACCGCGACGTTTGGTGCAGGCACTCCAATCACAGGTAATCCCAAAGCCCGCATCTTGTCGCCAGCGACCGGGGCGACGGTGGCCGGTGAGTTCATCGTTGGCGTCGAAGCCTCGGATATGCGGGGCATCGAGCGCGTGCAGCTGTTGCTCAACGGCTACAAATGGGCTGAATACACGGAGAAACGAACTCCCGATAAACAAGTCGGCACCATCGTTCTCAAGGCTCCAGGCAACGTGCCTAATGGTGTGATCGATGTTCAAGTGAAAGCGTTTAACGATATTCAAATGACCACCACGTCGACCACCGTGACCGTGACCAAAGGCGCACCTTGCGTCGACGCGTCGGCCTGCGCAGCTGGGCAAAAATGCTCAGCCGGCAAATGTTTCTGGGATGAGCCAACCGGCGAACTCGGCGATGCTTGCGAATATCCGCAATTTTGTACTGGCGCCCGCTGTGAAGACGCTGGCGCCGGCAAGACCTGCACGGTGGAATGCTATCCAGGTGTTTCGGGTACCTGCCCAGACAACTTTGAATGTCTAGCGGCTGGCAACTCTGGCCTTTGTTTCCCAGCGGCTGGCGACGAAGGTGGCGGCTGTTGCTCGGTTGGCGGCGGCAGCGACACCACCTTGCTGGTGAATGGCGGCCTGGGCGCGCTGCTGTTTGCGCTGGTGCTCGGTCGTCGCAAACGCAAACAAGCGTAGCGTTTGCGCGGCACCGGCTGCGGCACTGGCTGCGGCAGTGCGGCGACAGCAGGCTGCGAACACTCACGCTGCGTGCGAGCACGCTCGCCGCGTGCGAATTACTTCTTCTTGCTGAGTAAGTCGGCAAAGGTGCCGAACTTGGCGCTTGGTGCGGCTTTGATGCTGGCTGCAACTTCTTCTGGCGAGCCGTCTTTGGAGCTCGACAGCGACAGCGAAATCCGGCGTTTTTCGCCGTCGATGCTGATCACCACGGCTTCAACTTGTTGGCCAATTTCTACCGCTTCTTTAGGGTGATTGATGCGCTTGCCAGCGCCAAGTTCGGAGATGTGCACCAAGCCTTCGACCCCCGGTGCAATTTCTACAAATGCGCCAAATGGTTGCAGCCGGGTAACTTTGCCGCTGACCCGAGCGCCGTCGCTGATGCCGGCAATGGCATCACGCCAGGGATCGTTGGCGAGCGATTTAAGCGACAAGCTGATGCGTTCGCCTTTTTCGCCCGGTTCGATTTTCTTAATCGCAACGTCGATTTCTTGGCCCAAGCTGAGCATGTCTTCGGGTTTTTCGACGCGCGAGAACCCGAATTCAGAAATGTGCAACATACCTTCGATGCCACCGAGGTCAACGAAGGCACCAAACGGTTTGAAGCCGACAATTTTGCCGCGCAAGACTGCGCCAGGCTTGAGCAAACCACGGGTCACCTCAGCACGCTTGGCGTTGTCTTCTTCGACCAGGACGCGTCGTGACAGCACCAGGTTGCCACGTTGGCCAGGCTCGTATTTGGTGATGCGGAAGGTCAGCCGTTGGCCAACAAACACGCTTAAATCCTCGACGAAGCGGCCGTCCATTTGTGACGCTGGGCAAAAGCCGCGCACACCAACAACGTCGACGGTGACGCCGCCTTTGATGACTTCGGTGACTAGGCCTTCGACGGGCAGGCCTAGTTCTTGGGCTTGCACAAGTTCAGCTTTGGCTTCTGGGCCACGGCTGAGTTTTACCCGCAGCTGCAGTACGCCCCCGGTATCGCTAACTACGCGGGCTTCGACGCGATCACCGAGTTTGATCAGCAGTTTACCGTCGCTGTCGCTCACTTGGTTGCGGTCGAGTACGCCCTCAGCTTTGCCGCCAACGTCGATGAAAATGGCTTCTTTGCCAATCGAAATCACCGGGCCGGTGATTTGGTCGCCGACGCGTGGGCGTTTCTGTTTATTGCCGCCGCTGCCTTCAAAATCGGCAAACATCGCTGCAAAATCTTCATCGGGTACTTGGGTAGGGTCGGCCATAAGGGCGCTGACACTAACAGAAAATGCTCCGGCGCATCGACCGGTTACTCACAATCCAGCGGCAGAAGGGAAGGGCGGGTACCTTGGCCAAGCGCTTAACGAGGGCTCACGTTAGGCTTGCTGGTCCCGGTTTGCGCTTCAAGTCGCGCGCGGGCTTTGCTCATGGCCCAGCTGCAGATTGCGCAGGTGGTTGGGACATGGCCTCGGGCCGGGCAGTGCTGGCGGCCAAAATAGATGAATTGCAGATGCAGCTTGTTCCACGTGGCGCGGGGAAACACGCGTTTGAGATCGCGTTCCACTTCGGCAACGTTGCGGGCCCGCGACAGTTGCCAGCGGCCGGCTAAGCGATGGATGTGGGTATCAACCGGAAACGCCGGCTCGCCAAAGGCTTGGGCCACGACCACGCTGGCGGTTTTGTGGCCGACACCGGGTAGTTGTTCTAACTGGGCCAGCTCGTGTGGAATATCGCCGCCATAGTTGGCGACGAGCATGCGACCCAAGGCCGCGAGGTTTTTGGCTTTGGTTGGCGCTAAGCCGCAACTTCGAATGATCGGTAAAATATCGCCCGTATCAAGTTGCGCCAAGGCCGCGGCCGTCGGTGCACGGTTGAACAGCGCAGGTGTAACTAGATTGACGCGATCATCGGTGCACTGCGCCGATAGCAGCACCGCACATAGCAGTTGAAATGGCGAGTCATGATGCAACGGCACCGGTGCATCGGGAATGTACTGATCCAGCAGGGCCTTAATCCGCGCGGCACGCTCGGCCAGTTTGGTGGGGACCCGGGCTACGCTGCTGTCGCTAGCGGTCATTGTCGTCGGTATCACTGGTGACCGGGCGTTTGCCTGGCATGCTTGGCATGGCGTTGCTTGGTGCGCCGGCTGTGCCCGCCGGTTGAGCTTGTTGCAGTTGCCGCACTAGCGTGAGTGCATCGACATTGGTTGGTTCGGCCGCTGCACCAGCTTGCGCTTTGGCTAACGCTTCGCTGATCTTGCCTTGGGTGTTGAGCAATTTTGCTTCGGCGACAAAGGCTCGCGCACGTTGCGGTGCCAGTTGTTGTGCGCGATGCAGGTGGTTGATTGCTTGTTGTTGCTCGTTGGGATTGCCGCTGGCAATCTGTAATTTGGCCAACTGGTAGTAGCCGTTTTCTTGTTGATCAAATAACACTGTGACCTGACGATATAGCGTTTTAGCGCGCGTAACATCGCCGATGCGCAATTCGGAGCCG
>JAGPDK010000013.1 GCA_018057605.1 Kofleriaceae bacterium
GGATACATATGAACTTGCACTCGACGATTCTCGCTGCAACGACAATTTCGCTTCTGACCGTGAATGTGGCGCGTGCCGATGACGCTGCAGCGACCACCGAGCCAACCACTACCACCGCTGATGGCGCCGTGGTGACTGAAGATGGCGCTCCCGTCCCACCGACCGAAGAAGCCCCCGGAGCCGAATTTGGCGTTGGGATCCGACTGCGTAACGTTCGGTTACCACAAGGTATTTTTGAACTTTTCGTCGAAACCGCAGCAGGCGCGTCAAGCCAATTGGGCATCGGCGTTGACCTAGTGCGCCGACGCGAAAACTTTGAACTTCAAATCGGTTTGGAGTACGAAAAGATTGGCGCACCGGCCGGTATTTGGGTTGAAAAAGACAAACCGATTCCGGCCAACCAGGCCGACTTTGTCGAGTTTAACGATTTCGGTTGGGTTTCGCTCGAAGCCAACTTTATTAGCCACCACAACTTCACCGAACAAATTGCGCTGCGCTACGGCGGCGGTGCTGGCATCGGCATTTTGTTCGGCAACGTCACCCACGTTGATCGTGTGTGCACGTCGAGCGAGACCTCCTCATGTAACCTTGACGCGAACGGTGGCGTGAAGGTCAAATACGATCTCAAGTCGCCAGTGTATCCGGTGATCACCGGCTTAATCGGCGTGCAGTATCGGCCGACCAAAAAAGCCACGGTGAACTTTGAGACTGGCATTCGCACCGCCTTGCCGTTCTTCGGTATTTCGGGCACGTACTTTTTCTAGCGTGATAGCAGCGCGGCGAGCGTCAACGCTGCGCAATCGCTCACGTACCAGCCAGACAGACCGCGCATTGCAGCGATGCCACGTGTGCTATGCTTAGACGTGCGTTTTTTTGAAAACACCGTCGGTGTGTACTTCGACGACCTCGATCCGTTTCACATTTTGCATAACTCGCGTTACCTGTTGCTATTCGAACGCACCATCGGTGCTTTTTGGATGGAACTAGGACTCGGTGGCTTTGCTGATTTGCATCGCCCCGAGCAAATTCACGTCGTGGCCCGCAATGAAATCGACTACGTCTCGCCGGTGCGAGGCGTCTGCAAAGTGCGTGTTCGGGTTTGGGTATCGCGAGTTGGCCGAACCTCGTTGACGTTTGGCATGCGGTTGTTGGCCATGGACGAAGATATAGATCGAGCACGCGGCCTGCGCACGATTGTGCACGTCGATGCAGGCACCCTTAAACCGTCGCCGTGGTCGGCTAGCGTTTTGAATGCGATTGCTCCTTATTGCGAACCACCAACACCGGCGTAACCTGAAGGCGCGCGCAAGCTGTACCGCGTGCAACCGACGCCGCGCTGGCTAGTTTGACGAGGTAGCTACTTCCGTCGCCAACGTACGACGGCTACAACCCCGCCGTGCAGTTCGAAGTACTGGCCCACGCGCCCAATTCTAATGCTCGGGCCGGGCGGCTCACCACGGCGCATAGCGTGATCGAAACTCCGGTGTTCATGCCGGTCGGCACGCGCGGCTCAGTACGCACGCAAACCTTGGCGCAGCTCGATCGCTTGGGGCCACAAATCATTTTGGCCAACACCTATCACTTGATGCTGACGCCGGGCATTGAAGTGTTTCAAAAATTTGGCGGCCTACATCCGTGGATGCATTGGGGCAAATCAATCCTGACCGACTCGGGTGGCTTTCAAATCTTTTCGCTGTCGCACGCGCGCGCCATGGCGGAGCACGGCGCCGAATTCAAGAATCGCACCGACGGCACCAAGTTTTTGCTGACGCCTGAACGTTCGATTGCCATGCAGTGCGCCATCGGCTCTGACATCATGATGGTGTTGGATCAGTGCATCAACTCGACCAGCGCCCATGCCGAAGCACGCGCGGCAATGGAACTAACCCATCGCTGGGCCGCACGATCGCTTGCTGCGCGCGCCGATTCACCCAACGCACTATTTGCGATTGTACAAGGCGCATGTTTTACCGATCTGCGCCGCATGAGTGCTGACGCATTAACCAATATGGCACCGCCTGCGGCGACCGACCGCGGGTTCGACGGCTTTGCGATCGGCGGGCTGGCGGTTGGCGAAGGCAAACATGAACGCGAAGACATGACCGAGTTGACGGCGGGGCTGTTGCCCGTCGACAAACCACGTTATTTGATGGGTGTGGGCACACCTCTCGATCTGCTTGAAGCGGTGCATCGTGGCGTCGATATGTTCGATTGCATTTTGCCAACCGCGTGGGCCCAGCAAGGCGAAGTGTTCACTTCGCGCGGCCGCGTCAGTTTGCGGCGCGGGGTGTACAAGTTCGCCACCGACACTCTCGACCCAGCGTGCGATTGTGAAGCGTGTACGTTGTATACCCGTTCGTATTTGCATCATTTGGTAAAATGCAAAGAGCCGTTAGGCTGGCATCTGCTGTCGTTTCACAATTTACAATTCTATTTGCGCTTGATGACCGAGATCCGAGCACAGATCCGCGGCGGCACGTTTGCGAGTTTTTATGCGGCGCAACGGCAACAGCTTGGGCTCAACGATCAAGACAACCCGCCCGGTGAACAACCCAAAGCACAGCGCCGTAAATCCGACGAGCGCGGCAATTTTCGAGTGCACCGCGCCGCCGTTCGACGTGGCGAAAACGCAGGCGCAGCGCCCAAGTTTGCCAGCATCGCGCACATAGCCTCAGGCGAAATCATGCATTCGGTCAATGACCCCAATCAAGAAGCAGAGCGAATTTATGTGGCGCAGTCTCAGCATATTCGCGAATTGGCAGTGCCGGCACCGTTGGCGGCAACCGACTCCAGCGGCCCAGCCGACGCAGCAGCAACTGCACCGCTGGTAGTTTGGGACGTTGGGCTAGGCGCCGGCCACAACGCCATGGCCTTGGTGCGCACCACTGAAACAATGCCAGGGCACCGCAGCGTAGAGCTTATTAGCTTTGAACATGATCTTGATGCATTGCATTTAGCGCTTAATCACCTCAAAGAGTTTCCGCATTTGCGACATGAAGCCCCGCACCGGCTGCTGCATGCCCACGCCCGCCATGCAGCGTGTGAGTTACGCCATGGTCTGGCCGCTGATGTGCCCGCGAACTTTCACTGGCGACTTTTTCACCACGATTTTCTAGCTACCATGCAACAAGCCGCTCTACCTCACGTGATTTTCTACGACCCATTTTCTTGGAAAGTTGATTCGCCCATGTGGACGTTGGCGGCGTTCGAACATCTGTTCGCAAAGCTGTCGGCGGCATCGCACGTGGTGGAGATTTTCACCTATACCAACTCTACGGCTGTGCGCACGGCCATGCTTGCTGCAGGATTCTTCGTTGGCAAAGGGGTCGCTACTGGACCCAAATCTGAAACTACGATTGCGTGGTTCGTGCCCAAGGGTCACGTGCCACCCGCCGCATCGGCGCTGCTCGGTGCCGATTGGTTGGCACGCCGCACGCGCTCAACTGCGCAATTTGGCGCTGACCTCGACGAGCCGGCTCGGGTTGAGGTGGAACGGCGAGTGCAAAACCACCGGCAGTTTCATCTATAAGCCGGCCAGCTTGGATGCTTCTATGTTATGCCGCAATGGCATGACCAAGATTCGCGACCAATTGCTTGCCGTGGTCAACGGCTTGGTCGGCGACTACTTAGTGCGAAGTCAAAATGCACTTGCGATCACGGCTGATTTTTTTGTCGACGGTGCACCGCTGCCACGCACCCGCGCTGCCTTTGCTGCGCGCGATCCACAACCAAGTTCGCGCGTGGTTGTGCTGGTGCATGGGCTCATGGGTACCGAGCGCAACTGGCAGCCGCCGGTGCCGCGTAGCGCAGCGGTTGTTGCAGCCGCCGGTGCCGTCTCCGACGATAGTGCGGCTCCGACCGGCGACGCGGGGCCTGTTGACGGGATGGCCAACGACGCGCCCAGCGAGCTTGCCGCGGTGCCGGACTTCGGTGCTCGGCTGGCCAACGACCACGGCTTTGCACCCTACTATGTCCGTTACAACTCAGGCCAAGCCATCGCCGACAGCGGTGTGCAACTTGCTGCCTTACTCCAGCACCTCAGCGAATGTTATCCGGTTGCAATTACCGAGCTGCTGCTCGTTGGTCACAGCATGGGTGGACTGGTGATTCGCGCGGCCTGTCATCACGCGGCCATGGAGCAAGCGGCATGGCTGCGCATTCCGATGCGCGCTGCATACATTGGCACTCCGCATCGTGGGGCACCTTATGAACGCATAGGTCGAGTCACCGCCAATTTGCTCGGTGCCATCAACGATCCAGTGACCCGCCTGCTCGCATCGATTGCTGGGTTACGCAGTGCGGGCATTCAAGATCTTGGTGATGCCGATGTTCGGCACGAAGATCGAGGGCGCCGCCAACCGCAATTGTCGTTGCGTGATCCCCGGCACCCTGTCCCACTGCTAGCCACGATGCAGCACCTCTTGATCGCTGGCGCAATCAGCGACAAGGCCTGGCTCTCTGCGCTGTTTGGTGACTCGATCGTGCCACTTACCAGTGCGCGCAACGACGGCGGTATCGATCCGCACAATGTTGTTACCATCGCAGGCATTACCCACATGCAAATGCTGCACGACCCACGCGTGTACACTGCGCTGAGCAAATGGCTTGGAACGGCGCCAGTGCCGAAATCGCAACACAATTCTCCGACGGAACCAACCCAATGACTGACACTCACCCTACATCGAAACAGCGTTGGCGCGGCATGATCAAGTTGGCCGCCGAAGCGGTAACGGCTGGTTCAACTCGGATCGAACAGATTCAACAACAACTATTTGAGCGCCCGGTGCAGCTACTTGAAACCGTGCTTGGCGCCAAGGCCACACCGGCAGCGACGAGCGCCCGGATTGTGCACCACAGCATTGTTGCTGCTAGTCATCTTGCTATCCGAGCGACCGCGCGCACTATCAATGTTGTGGCAGGCGTGATCTTAGGTCAGCCTGACTAACCAGCATCGCTTTGCAGCTGACGGCCGCGGCTCCATCTGATGCAGAGCTAACCACGTGGGGCCGCAACCAAACGCGCCATGTACAGCTCGGCGGCATTCGCTGCAGGGCGCGCGTGGCTGGCATGCTGGAGCGCAAGAGTAAGTATCCGTGCGGCCGCAGGAGCGGCACGTTTGCGACGCCGGCAGCACGGCACGCGAGCAAGGTCGGATTGCACGCAAGTTGCCGGACCTGCTGTTTGAATTGGTACTATCCAGCGATGAAGCGGCGCTGGTTTAGACGGCACTCAATGCCGCAATTGACCCATCGAGCGCGAAACCGACAACCGCAGAACCACCGCCAGTCGCGAACCCGCCAACCGCTGAACCGCCGCCAACCAAACCGGCGCCAGCCAAACCGCCACCCACAAAAGCACCAACGGCTGCCGACCATGGCCGGCGGCGTGCTGATGCGTTCATGCCGATCATTCAAGATTGCGTGCGCGGTGGCCGACCTTAACGCACCCCGTTCGAAGTCATCGTCACTATTCCCCATGCCCGCCTGCACGGTTCAGTGGAGCCATCATATCTTGTGATGATGGTTGACGGCGAAATGTTCGCGGCCGCCACCGCGCGGCGCTTTTGTTGCGACGCTGGGCGCGGGGACGCCGCCAACAGTGTCCATGGCTGGAAGTTTTTAGATCATCGTCAACGCGCCATCGCCACGCAACCGGATCGTATAACTCGAAGCGACGTTGGCCAGCGACGAAGTTTCGCGGCGCTACACGATGCCCATGCGGCACTCGCCATTACGGCGACCACCAACACCGCAAAATGGACCGGCGAACCAAGCATATTCATGGAGATCGGCGGCCCGGACCGGCTTACACTTTTTTGACGTACTGCGCTTTGAGTAAAAGACCCATGTTATCGACCCGGCAGTCAATTTCGTGATCGCCCGAGATCAACTTGATGTTGCTGATCTTAGTGCCTTGTTTGAGCGTTGTTGAACCTTTTACTTTTAAGCTCTTGATCAGCACCACCGAATCACCGTTGGCCAACGCAACACCATTGGCATCACGGATCACACCATCGTCGGCCGGCTCGACGGTTTCGGCTTGCTCCGGTACGCCCGCGGCTGGCCACTCGTGGCCGCAATCGGCGCAGACATGATTATCACCGTCGGGGTAGACGTTCTGGGCGGCACACTTCGGGCATGACAGAATTTCTGAGCTCACACCTGGTTTCAACAGATGCGCTGGTACTTTGCAATTGCCTGGACCCAACTAATGCACTGACGATCGCTGAGAACAGCGGTAGGCGTTGCTCAACGGTGCTGATTTGCTGATTTTTTGGGAAAAAACTGGCCCCGCAGCAAGTCCGTCCCGAATATCGGGCAATGGGGCTCTCTGTCATTCAACGTGCTGCGCAGTGGCGCCAACGCCTAGCCTCCAAGGCCAGCAAAAATCGCCAAGGCAGCCGACGCACAACGGTGCCGCCGCGGCAACGTGTTGATCAAATTCTGCGCCCTAGCGCGCCGATGATCGAAGACCGCGATACCGAGCGCCACAGCCAGCCCAGCTTTGCAGCCACACACAATGCGCGCTTTTTGTGGATCGAGAAGCTCAAAACCTGGCGTAAACGCGGCCCGCGCATGGATGCAACCCTGCCGACGTCATCGTTAGCAAACCACCAAGCGCCTGTAATCGCGCTGCCCGAACGTTCGCTCGACCTTGTGCTGCTTGGTGCCGCAATGGCACTGCTGTGCATTGGCACCATCGAAATCCATTCGGCGACCGCGGCCGAAGCGTTGAGCAAATTTCACGACTCCACCCATTTTCTGCAACGCCAACTCATGTTCGTTGCCATTGGCGGTTGTGCCATGTGGTTCGGTAGCCAAATGGACTACCAGCGCTTACGCCGCTGGGTTTACCCGTTGCTTGGCATAGCGCTATTGCTACTTGCCGCCGCATTAATTTTTCCAGCACGCAACGGTGCCAGGCGTTGGATTCCGATGGGACCATTGACCTTTCAGCCCGTCGAGATCGCCAAGCTCGCACTGATTTCGTACTTGGCATACAGTTTGGCGCGCAAAGCCGACCGAGTCAAAACCTTCACCATCGGGTTTGTGCCGCACTTGGTCGTGTGCGGCATGATGATGCTGTTATTACTCAAACAGCCCGACCTCGGATCTTCAATCGTGCTCGGCGCAACTACGCTTGGCATGTTGTTCGTTGCTGGTACCCGCATTTCGTACATTTTGCTCGCCGTGTTGGCGTCGGCACCGGTGGCCTACTATCTAGTCGTCGGCACACCCTGGCGGATGCAACGTTTTTTGGCCTATTTCAACCCTGAAGCCTTTGCCCAAAAAGAAGCGTATCAATTTCTACAGGCTCGGCTGGCCTTAGGATCCGGCGGCCTTTCCGGCCACGGCCTCGGCGGTGGCCATCAAACGCTGGGCTACATGCCGGAGTCGCATAACGATTTCATCTTGGCCCCAATTGGTGAAGAACTTGGCTTCGTTGGTGTCGCCTTAGTGTTCGTGTTGTTTGGCGTGTTGATTTGGCGAGGCGTGCGCGCCGCGCTCGGTGCCCGCGATGTATTTGGCGGCTATATGGCGCTTGGCATCACCATGTTGTTTGGTGTGCAAGCGCTCTTCAATGCCGGAGTTGTGCTTGGCCTAGTACCGAACAAAGGCATCACGTTACCGTTGGTGAGCTACGGCGGTTCATCATTGTGCGTCACCATGTTTTTGGTTGGGCTCATGCTCAACATTGGTCGTCGCCCGGAACGGCGCGGCGTTGCAAAACGCCAATTGGTACAAAATCCTTCGTTCGCGACTCGCAAAAAGCAGCGGGTGCAAATCGTGGTGGCATGACGCACATCAATGCAACAACTGACCTAGCAACCATACCCAAGCCATTACGCGTGATGATCGCTGGTGGCGGCACAGGCGGCCACCTATTTCCAGGCATCGCGATCGCCGAAGAAGTGCGCCAAGCCCATCCGGACGCCGAGATTCGTTTTGTTGGCACCACTCGCGGCATCGAAGCCCGCGTGTTGCCACAATTGGGATGGGACCACGACTTCATTGAGGTGTCCGGACTCAAAACTGTTGGCCTGATGGGCGCGTTGCGCGGCTTGCTGCGGTTGCCCAAAGCGTTGTGGCAAGCCCGTCGCGTCGTTGCACGGTTCAAGCCGGATGCGGTAGTTGGCGTCGGAGGCTATGCGTCTGGACCGGTAGTATTGATGGCGCGGTTGCGAGGCGTCAAAACAGCTATCTGCGAGCAAAATTCGATACCGGGGCTCACCAACAAGATCCTCGGTAAACTAGTGCATCGGGTGTTTTTAGCGTTTGACGTAACCCGCCCCTTTTTTAACGTTAAGAAGATTGCCTTGGTGGGCACGCCCATCCGTGTGGCGATGCTCAAGCGCTTGATGGCTACCGCCCCCGCGCCACCATCGCCGCCACCAACTAGGCCAGTGCTCCATGTTTTTATTTGCGGTGGTTCGCTCGGCGCTGTGAAGCTCAATGAAATCGCTTCAGAAGCCATGATCTATGTGTCCGAAAATCGGACGATTCATGTCGTGCATCAAACCGGCAAACAGGGCTTAGGCGAGACCGAAGCCCGCTACCGCAACGCTGGCCTTGGGCCCGATCGTGTCGACTGCCGAGAATTTATCGACGATATGGCGGCGCAATATGCTGCGGCTGACATCATTATCGCGCGGGCCGGTGCCGCTACGGTTGCTGAACTAGCAATCACCGGCAAGCCAGCTATTTTTGTGCCCTACCCATTTGCTGCCGACAACCATCAAGAGCTCAACGCCAAAGAAATTGTCGATGGTGGTGGTGCCAAAATGTTTCGCCAGGCTGATTTGAGCGGGGACATCTTGCGTGGCGCAATTCTCGAAATCGTCGACGATCCGAAGGTGCAACAACGCATGGCCGCGAGCATGGCCAGTTTTGCCAAGCCCGACGCTGGCCGCGTGATCGCGCAGTGGTGCGCGGCCAGTCATTAGCAAGCATCGCTAAGCACGTCCGCCCCGCTAAGGCACGGTGTCCGTCGACAGAGGTCGGACGTCGGACGTCCGAGTAAGCAATCAAGGTTGTTGATACTTTGATACGATCTTTGTTGTATTTTGATTAGTGCAATTAACGTACGTAGCGTTGTACATTATATGTACAAATGTTCGAGACGGAAAATTTGAGCTTCAGTAACGTCGCTGCGTTTTGCCGCGCATTTGAAGCCGGAAGCTTCACCGCCGCCGCGCGCGCGCTCGGCGTCGCGCCACAATCGGCGTCGCGCGCGGTGGCACGCCTGGAAAAGAGTCTCGGCGTTACGCTTTTTCGCCGCACCACGCGGACGCTGCAGCCAACCGATGCAGCGCGCGCATATTATCGAACTTGCAGCCAAGCCATCGAATTGTTGCGCGGTTCAGCGCAAGGCCTGGCCTCGGCCCGAGCTGTATTACAAGGTCATGTCCGGATCAGCGTGCCGTCCAGCTACGCGCATCACATACTGTTGCCGGCGCTGCACAAATTTCACAGGCGATATCCTGCGGTTAGCGTTGAGCTACAAGTGGCAAGCCGCACCAGTGAGTTTGTAGGCAATGGTTACGACTTGGCCATTGGCGTTATTCCGAGTTCGGATTCCTCGCTAACATCACGTAAACTTGGAGATTTTTCACTGGGCGTGTTTGCTAGCCCAAACTACCTTGCAGCCGCTGGAACGCCCAAACACCCGAACCAACTAGGCACTCATGCCTGCATCGGTTTTTTGCTTGCGCCAAACGGCCGAGTGCTACCCTGGCTGTTTTCCAGCGCTCCACTGCAGTACCAGCCACAATGTAAGTACCTAGTATCAGATGATTTATTGGCAACCATGAGCCTGGCCATCGCTGGCCTCGGGGTGGTGCAGTTACCGCATTACGTGGCCGCCGATAGCGTGGCACAAGGTGACCTAGTCGAAATATTGGTGCCTTTCGCTGGTCGCAGCCGCAAAGCGACTTTGCTGGCTCCGCGCGACGCTCGACCGAGCCGTACCGTCAAAGCGATGATCGATTTCATCGTGGAAAGTGCAGCAACCAAAAAGCCAAAACGCCTGCGCCGAGCTCGGTAGCGCCAGGTGTAAAGCCGCAGCTAGCCAGCGCCGAGATTACCGCGCCGGGCTACGCGAACAAACCATCAACAACTTGGTCGAGTTTGGCGAACTCAAACGGCTTATCAATATGAGCATCGGCGCCATACAGCGACGACGTGGCATCAGTCACCGCTGGTCCAATTGCCGAGACAATGACAATTTTGATCGCTGCGGTAATTGGGTCTTGTTTGAGCGCGCGCGCCACTTCCCAGCCGCTTTTGCCAGGCATCATTACATCGAGCAAGATCGCATCAGGACGTTCACGCTTCGCGGTTTCAATTGCTTGGTGGCCATCCGTTGCAATCAACGTACGATAGCCCCGTTTTTCCAAACGAGTCTGCAGCAGCAAAACGATCTCCGGATCATCGTCGACCACCATGATTGTGCGTTTCGCTGCTTTAGACATGCTGCAAGGCTAGGCGTGTGAGCGGCGAAGGTCAATCCCACGTAGCAAAGTAGATTTACGCTTTGCCCGATAATCGCTGCACCAGTGCCGCGTGTTACAACGCCGCATGGCCGCCCGCCGCGCGTGGATCCCGTTTGCGATCGTTATGGTGATCGCGATTGCTGGGTTAATGCTCGTCGGGGACATTCATAAAGTAGTTGATGGTGTCGCAAATTTCCAATGGTGGGCCTTTGCGGCAGCGCTGGCATTAGCGTTGGCCAACTACAGCATCCGCTTCGTAAGGTGGCATTATTATCTGCACCACCAAGGCGTGGGCGTACCAATCGCGTCAAGCGCTTTGGTCTTCGGTGCTGGCTTATCACTGTCGATCACGCCGGGCAAATTGGGCGAATTGGTGAAGAGCTATCTGCTGCATGAAATGCACGAGGTGCCCATTGAAAAATCCGCACCCATTGTCGTCGCTGAGCGAGTTACCGATCTGATCGCGTTACTGTGTGTCGCGATCATCGGCGTCGCTGTCTACGACGTAGCCGCAACTTTGGTTATCAGCGCGGCAGGGCTGGTTGTCGTCGGGTTGGTGCTCCTGGCATGGCCACGGCCCACTATGTGGCTCATTAATTTAGCCACCAGGCCGACGTTGTTGTCGCGATTTCGAGAACCACTCAAGCGCATGTATGGCGGCCTCACGGACCTGTGTCGGCCCAAACCGCTACTCATCGCAACCGCGCTCGCGATCCCGGCCTGGCTGTGCGAATGCATCGGTTTTGCACTGATCATCAATGCGTTTCCGCACCCAGCAATTTCGACCGGGTTGGCCACGGTGATTTACGCTGGCACCACCATCGCTGGTGCCCTGTCATTTCTGCCTGGCGGCCTGGGCGTCACCGAGGCTGGCATGACCTACCTGCTAGCCCAGGGCGCCGCCCGCCTAGATTCTCAAACGGCCCTGGCGGCGACCTTGCTTACGCGCTTGGCGACGTTGTGGTTCGCGGTTGTGCTTGGCGTTGCCATGTTGGCGCTGACCCGCCGGCGGATTGCTCGGTTAAAGGCAGCCCGAACCAATCAACAATCCGCTCCCAATGTCGCGCCACTGGCGACCTAGCGCTATACTGCCGGCATGTCCGTCGGTGTTGATTTTGATTTTGCGCGGTGGATCGCCGAGCGGCGCGGCACAGTCGAGCGCCAAGCCCGCGAAGGTGTTGCCTACGCATTTATTGGCGAACGCAAGTTTCGCCGAACCTTAGCCTCGACGCGCCCGGTGATGATCGCGCTCGAAGCCACTACGCGCATGTGGCGTGACAAATCGCGAGAGGAGCTGCTCGCAAATACTAAAATCAGCGAAAGCCAATATCCACGCGTGTATCACGCTGCCCGCCAAGCCGGCGCTGCGCTGCGTGTTAAAGTCCCATCGATCTTCGCAACGCCGTCACCCACCATTGGGATTCAAGCGCTGGGCATGGAAGACGCGCCGTATTTGGTTGTCAACATGACACTGGCCGAGCATCTCGACGAGCCATCGCTGATTGCTGCTATCGGCCACGCCTTGGGCCACATTCAAAACGGCCACGTATTGTACGCGACCGCGTTGCACTACCTCACCCATTCCGCTGCGTTCTTTGTGCGCTGGGCGGTACAGCCGGCTATCGTGACCCTACAAGCCTGGTCGCGTCGCGCCGAAGTTACCTGTGACCGCGCGGCGTTACTCGCAGTCAAGAATCTCGATCAAGCCTTGATGGGGATTGCATCGGTAGCGATTGGCCCGGAAAAAATTGCCACCTTTGATGCGGCGGCGTTTGTCCGCGATTTACCGGACCCGGCGTTGGCGCATAAAGGCATGGGCAAATTCGCTGAACTTTTTCGCAGTAATCCGTACATCGCGAAGCGTGTGCAAGCGCTGCGTTGGTTTGCGGACTCAGCGTATTTTGCCATTGCCCAAGGCCAAGATGCCACCGGCAAACTTGCAGCCCTTGATGTAGACAAAAAAGTCGCTGACTTGATCAGCGTTTTTTAGCGGTAAAGGCTCTTATGATTCTGCTCGATCACCACAAGCACGCCAAACGCGAAATCGTTGCCCGCTTTCAACAATTGGCTGAAGTCGCCGACTCAGTCGGGATGGTTACGCTGGCCCGCGACATTCGCACCACGCGCATCCCCAAGCTTGAAGCCGAGCGCTTTCACTTGGTCATTCTTGGCGAGTTCAACCACGGCAAATCAACATTTGTGAACGCCCTGCTCGGCGCCGATGTCTTACCTACCGGCATTACACCGACGACAGCAGCGATTAATCATGTGGTATGGGCAGCGCATCCAACCGCACGCGTGATGCTGATGAGTGGCGAAAGTAAATTTCTTGAGCCGTCACAGCTCAAAGAGTGGGTCACGGTTGCCGGTGGCCACGCCAGCGAAGTTGCGTATGTTGAACTAGGCTATCCTAGCGATCTACTCAAAAATAATGTGGTGCTCGTCGATACCCCAGGGGTTAACGATCTCAACGATCAGCGGGCTGAAGTAACCTACGGCTACGTGCCGCGCGCCGACGCGGTGGTGTTTTTGCTAGATGCGGGCCAAGCCCTCAAAGACTCCGAACGTGAATTTCTGCGCAGCCGGGTTTTTGAATCGGCACGTGACCGGCTCATTTTTGTGTTGGGCAAAATGGATATGCTCAATCCCGACGAGCGAACGGCCGTGGTCGACTACGTCAAGACTGGCTTGGCTGGGCTCACGCATGACCCTGTGCTGTTTCCATTGTCGGCGCGGGATTGGGCTAGAACCAAAGATGCCGCGAGTGGCATGCCAGCATTATTGAGCTACTTAGAACGCTTTTTGGCCAAAGATCGGGCAGCCACGTTGCTCGATAACGCAGCCAACGACGCTGGCCGAACGGCGGCGTACGTCGAAAACAATCTTGGTGTTCGACTCAACGCCTACAATCTCGACATCGGTGTACTCGAAACTCGCATCACCGAAGTTCGGGCCCAGCTTGATTCTTCGAAGCGCAAGCTTGACGATCTACATGTCCGGATCGACGCCGAAGCACAATCCATCAAAACCCAAGTCGGGTTGGACCTTGACGCCTTTGCCCGCTCGTTTGTCGCTGCACTGCCGTCGCAGATCGATTCCGTCGATGCCGACGACGTGAAGGCATTTTTGCCGGCCTTCATCGAAGACAAATTCAAAGAGTGGGTTGAAATTGAAGGCCATCGTTTGGCCGCCTTGATGGAGCACCTGGCCGAAGAGGTTATTAAGATCACCAATGAAAACGTCGCCGCCGCTGCGGCCACGTTGGCTGAACGGCTTGGCCCTGAAGACACCAAGGTTGAAATCACTGTCGACAGTTTCAAATATGACGTTGGCGTTTACGCGGTGGGCGCCATTGGCACTGCCGTGTGGTTGTTCGTCAACTCGCTAGCCGGCGGATTATTAACGTTAGCTGCACCGATTCTAGCCATCGTGCTCAAATCAAAAGTAGCGGGTGACATCCGCGAACAAGCCAAAGAAAAAGTCCCTGCGGCGATCCTAGGCGCCGCCGAAACCATGCGGCCACATTTTGATACCTGCGTCGACGATTTTGCCAAGCGCCTCAGCGAATTTGTCAGCAACGCTGGTAACACGCTGTACAAAGGCATCGGGGAAATCCTCGACCGCACCATGCGCGACCGGCGCGAACGCACCGGCGATATCGACTCACTCAAACTTGCGACGGCCGATCAAATCGCCGCTATCGCAAGCGCTCGTGGCAGCCTAATCCAGCTGCGCGCTGCGCTCTGGACCGACCGCTCCGTGGAACCAGCGGCCGGCCCAGCGGCGGAGCTGAGCGAGAGTTAAGCCAGTGTCGCTATGGTCACGCCTAGAGCGGCGCATCAATGATCTGGCTGACGGCTTGGTGCTCGACGAGCATCGCGATCAAATTAGCCAGGCTCGATCGCTAGTTAATGCTGGCCAAACCGAGCCAGCGATCGAACTACTGCAAGCCTTGCTGATTGTTAAGCCCGACCATGGCCAAGCGTTAAACGTTTTAGGCAGCGCCTATCTTGAAGCTCTGGATCCAGCGCAGCGAAATCCCACGGAGGCGGCCAAAGCATTTGAACGTGCATTGTTGGTGCGCGCCGGTGATCCGACCGCGCTGGTTGGTTTGGGCTTAGCTCAAGTCGCGCTGGCCCAAGCGGATCTTGCCATTGTTACGCTTGGGCGGGCCGTGCATGAAGCGGCGGGCGATCGCAGCATCTTGGCCAACGCCTACCGTGGTTTGGGCATCGCGTGGCGGCGCAAAGGTGAACTCGACAAAGCGGTGCGTGAATTGCGCAAAGCCGTGGCCGAAGACAGTGCTGATCGCGAAGCTCGCGCGGCCCTCGGTGAAGCGCTGGTTGCCGACGCTGCAGATACTGCGCATGCTGCGCAACCTGAAGAAGCCCGCCGCCATCTCGAACGCGCAGTGGCCGATAGCAAGACCGCCACCGTTGGTGCAACCGATGCACCGGTGATTGCCTATTATGCGCTTGGCCAACTCGCGCTGCGCGAACATGCCCCCGCCCTTGCTACCAACTTGTTTGATCAAGCACGCGCAGTGGCCGGTCGCGATACTTCGCCACTTGGCAAAATCTTACTGACCGACATTTTGTTGGGCCAAGGTATGGCCGCGCTTGCGTTGCGCGACCCAATGCGGGCCCATACCTGTTTTCTCGAAGCGCTACAACTCGAACCAAAGCGGCCCAGCATCCACGCCAACATTGCAACTGCCCACCGCGCGGTCGGCAACCGTGACGCCGCATTGCTCAGTTACGACCGCGCATTGAACTTGGCAGCCGAAGCGAATAATGAACAGTTGCGCGACGCCACCAGTGCAGCGCCGGATCGTGTACCGACAAATTCGGCGAATCCGACCAGTCCGGCGAGTCTTGCGATGCTGCGCGAAGCTGTTGACGCAGCGATTACGTTAGGCGATGCAACCCGCCAACTACAGTGGAGCTCTGATCTGTTGGTCCGCGATCCGGACAATACACGGGCACTTGTTGCGCGTGGCCTCGGTGCGGCCGCAACTGGCGATGTGGGCACTGCCATCGCCTTGTTGTCGTTGGCCGTAGCCCGCGGCGATGTCGACGCGCACGTTGGCTTGGCGCGCCTCAAACTTGCGTCGGAGCCAGCGCAAAGCCTGGCCCTGTTGACCAATGCCTTGCGCATTGACCCGCGCTATCCAGCGGCCCGAGACGCGTTGACCCAATTGCTGCGCGCGACGTATCCGCAGCCAACGTCGACGGATATTGGCCATCTTGCCGCACTGCTCGAATCAGTCTTAGCGCAACGTGCTGATTTGGCGCAACTTGTGGGTGAGACCGCGCGCGCTACCGCTGGGCTTGACACGCCACTGTTAGTCACCGTGATGGGCGAATTTTCTAGCGGCAAATCCTCGTTTGTTAACGCCTTTATTGGCGGCGATGTCGCGCCTACCGGCATCACGCCGACGACCGCAACGATCAATGTTGTAAAATACGGCCACGATCGCCGCGGTCAGATATTTTTTGCCGACAGCAAACGTGACACGGTGACGCTGCCATGGGCTGAGCTATTTGCTCATCTCCGGCAACTTAGCGCCAATGCCGCGCGCGAAATCGACCGGGTTGAGATCTCGGTACCGCTGCCCCAACTCGAAAAGATCAACATCGTTGATACCCCCGGCCTCAATTCCATTTTGCCGGAGCATGAGGCCACCGCGCGTGCATTTATCGCGCGTGCCGACGCTGTGGTATGGGTGTTTACTGCCAATCAAGGCGGCAAATCCTCGGAGCGTAAAGCTTTGCAGTCGATCCGCAACGAAGGCAAGCGAGTGCTCGGCGTGCTCAACAAAGCAGATCAGCTATCTGCGAGTGAGATCACCGAAGTCCAAGAATTTATTGGCACCAGCCTAGGCGAACTGGTTGAAACCATCGTGCCGTTTTCAGCACGCAGCGCGCTGACTCATCGACAAGCTACCGAGCAAGGTGCCCCAGTGCCAGCTGCAATCGACAGCCTGGCCATCGACGGCAACTGGTCCTTGTTACAGCACGAACTCGAAACCAGGTTTTTTTCGCAAGCTCGACAACTTAAACGCCAAGCCTGCGCTCGGCGGCTGCGCGTGGTCATTGATGATGCCAAGGCCCGCATTGCCATCGGCCATGACGACTATGTCCGGATTGCGGACCAAGCACGCGGCCTGAGCAGTGCGTTAGTGGCCGCCATGAATGAGTTAGATACCGCGCTGATCGTGACCCAACGTAAAGCCATTGTCGACGCTACCACCGTGTTGTTCCGCCGGGCCGCACGTGAAGTGATCGAACTGGTGCGACCGCGACGGTTGCCGTTTTCAGCGCATAGCGCCACCGTTGCTGACCGTGACTACCTCATCGCTCTGCTTGAAGCTGGCTATGCCGCGACGTTCGACCAATCACAACGTGAAGTGGTGTCTGAACTAAACCGCCGGCTCGAACCAGTCATTGCCGAAGCACAAAGTTTATCGCGCTTGCTCGACGCCGATATCGCCGGCGATCTGCATCGGCTGATGGCGAGCCAAATCGCCCTTGCGACCGCCAACGTTTACGATCGCACCGCGGCGTATTTACGTGGCTTCCTCGCCGGTGGTTACATAGAAACGTTTTTCCGCAACGATGTACCAAAACTGGAACTCAACGTCGACGCGGTATTTCATGCGCTGTTTCGCGGCGCGCCTGATCTGGATCGACAGCTGGGCGAGCCCTTGGCAGCGTCGGCAGCGACCGTGATGCGAACCGTTGCCAGCCGCATCGAGTATTGGGGTGAGGTCGCAAATGGCCGGGTCTTTGTATTGGAAACCGGCATCATCCGTGCGCTCGACGAAATCACCGAAGCGCTCGACGGATGAGGGTCCGAAAAGCGGCGGTACCGCGCAAACCCAGCGCCAAAATCGGGACGGCGCGGCTCACCATGGGCATCGACGAGGCTGGCCGCGGCCCTGCGATTGGCCCGCTCGTTATGGCTGCAGTCGTGCTCGATACCCGCGCTGCGGCCGCACTAACCCGGGCCGGACTCACTGACTCCAAAGCGTTTGGCGCTGGCGCAAAGGCTCATGCAATGCGCCATACCATCGCAGCGTTGGTACGTGAACGTGCGATCTGGACGACCGTGCGCGTAGTTGAAGCCGCTGTCGTTGACACGCGCGTGCTGCGCAACGAACTTAATGCGCTCGAACGTGAAGTCGCGGTCACCATGATCGTCGCCGCACCGCCGTGTCAGCGCATTATTGCCGATGGCGCACGCATGTTTGCACCTTTAGTTGCCAGCTATCCGCAACTTGAACCCCGTGACCGCGCCGAATCACTACACGCAGCTGTCGCAGCAGCGTCGGTGCTAGCCAAAACCGCGCGCGATGATTGGTATGCTGCATTCTGTGCGCGCTTCGCCCCCGAGTTTGGGGAGATCGCCGGCGGCGGCTACGTCAACGATGCTACCCGTCGATTTTTGCGTGCGTTTGCCACCAAGTATGGCGCACTACCCGATGAAGTTCGGTTGTCATGGCCGCACCCATACGTCGAAGATTTGCTTGATCTAACAGCGCTCAAACAGCAACGACTTGGAACCGTAGCCACCGCAGCGCGACAAATGGCATTGTGGACGTAAGCCGAACGAGTTGCTCCGAACAAGTTGCTCAGGGCTTGTAACAAGCACGCAACGTGGCGTCGTTTTTGAGCGCTAGGTCATAGGCGCGGTTGTCTTTGGTGCGCGCTTGCTCAGCCAGCGCGCGAGCGCGTGCGCAATCACCTTCGCTTGCAGCGCGCTTCGCTGCCGTTAGCAATGCAGCCGGTTGTAGCGCTTGAGTCGGCTCGGGTTTAGGGTTCGACCGAACATCGTCGAGCACTTTGTTAGCTTGCTGCACTTCCGGCGCTTGGACCGACGGTGTCGTTGGCACTGAGCGGGTTACCGGTGCCGGCGGCGGCGCTGGTGCTGGCGGCGCCGCTACTGGTGCTGGCGGCGGCATCCGTGGACTTTGCTTGACGGGTACTGACGAACCTGGCCCAGCATCATCGCCGGAGGCGGCAGGCGCGGTGGGCGCAACTTCGGGAACGCCACCCTTGTCACTCGCTTGATACCCGAGATCGTCCGATGCTTTGGTCGCAGATTTTTTCATCGGCTTGCCGTCTTGCGAAACGACAACCCTTTCCTTCACGGTGCTCGGCGCGGCCTTCGTTGCAGCAACTCCGGCACGTCCAGTACCCGCATTTCCGTCGTTGGGAGTTTGCACGCCTCCGTGTAACTCGTCCCCATTTGCCTTCATGTCACCGCTACCGGTTGCGACTTTCTGCTGTCCCTCGCCGCCGGGTTTCGCTTCGACGCCTGCACTGACCTCGTTCGGCAACGCTACGCTGGAGCCTGCAGCAATCGACACCACGGGTGCCGGCTCGCCGGAAATAGCGGAGTCGAGCGATTTTTCCTCAACGTCTTTGACCGTGGGCATCGTAGTTGCCACGCTGGAACGTGTTTGCTGTTCGCTGGCACCACCATCCACCGCCCCAGTCTTTAGGTAGATCGTGCCAGCGGCACCAGCCACAACAACCAGCGCTGCAGCCGCCATAACTCCCGGATGAGCCAGCATGTTCATCCAGCCATTGCGCAACTTGGCCCAAAAACCAGGTGCCGACGCAGTCACGCCTGCGCGCGGAGCGTTAGGGTTTACAGTATTAGCGACATTGGCTCGCGCTGCCTGTAGCAATGCATCGAGGCCACGGCTCGGCGGTTCTTCACTCATCGATTCGCGCATACTGGCAAATACTGATCGCAATTCGCGCATCCCTGCTTCAGCTTGCACCAAGGATTCCCCAGCCGGCTCAGCCACCTGAGCGCTTGCGATATCCTGCGGACGATGCTCTACAGCATCAACTTCATCGCGATCATACAGCTTGCTCAACAATCGCATCGCCGCTGCATCATCAAGCTTGCCGGCGCTACGACCGTTGCCGTCACCGTTGGCCACCATTATGGCGACACCTTGGCAAACTCTTTGTACTCGTCGAGTTCCAGTCGCAATTTTTCCAGCGCATAACGCATCCGGCTCTTCACCGTATTTTCCGACACACCCACCACATCAGCGATTTGCTTAAACGGCATGTCGAGAAACTCGCGCATCAGGAAAACTTCGCGCTGATCCTCCTGCAACGTCGCAATCGCGCGCTGCATGGTGGCGTGCAGTTCCTTATTGACAGTTTTACGATCTGCGCCCATTTCCGTTGATGGCACGACATCAAGCAACGTTCCGCTCTCTTCACTCGCGTCCATAGGTGCGTCGAGTGATGCGTGTTTGCGGTGCTTGCGCCGTCTACTCATGTCAACGCACAAGTTACGTGCAATGGTGTAAACCCATGTCGTAAATTTGGCTTGCTGCTTGTAGGACTCCGCCCCACGGATCACCCGCATGAAGGTTTCCTGCAGCACATCCTCGGCGGTTTCTTTGTCGCCGACAAACCGCAAGATGAAGTTGTAGACCGGTTTACGATGCTTAGTGAGCAACACTTCAAATGCGCGCACCTCGCCCCGCTGGTATTGCACCATCAGGTCTTCGTCAGTGTCTTCAGGGCGCATGCTCATTGGTAGGTCCGCGAACTCACTCAGTTTTGCACAAGGTTCAAAACGTTAGTACGGTACAACAACTCGTTGCGAGACTGGCGATTAGCGACACAAGTTTCCAGCCTGTACCGCAACGCGCGAAAGTTCAGGTCCTTACGCTTTCTGACACGTTGGACAATAATATGTAGCGCGACCTTGGACCACATTCTTGCGGATCTTGGTGCGGCACCGTGGGCACGGTAGTCCATCGCGGCCGTATACCAACAGATAATCCGCGTGTTCGCCGGTGGCACCATCAGCGTCGACGAAGTCACGCAAACTTGTGCCGCCATGGTCAAGTGCATGGTTCAGCACTTCTTTGATGGCTGCGGCGAGCGCGGCGGCCCGTTGCGCAGACAATCGATGGGCCCGTACGGTGGGCCGAACGCCAATGCGCCACAGCGCTTCCGACGCATAAATATTGCCAACCCCAGCGACGATATGTTGGTCGAGCACAAACGCTTTGAGCGTGGTTTGTTTGCCACGGGAAGCAGCAAAGAGATGCTCGCCCGAGACCTGATCAGGTTCGACGATCGGGTCAGGCCCAAGTTCGGCCAATGCTCGGTGGCTACGCTCGTCGCCCCGAGTTACCGTATCGACTTGGCCAAACCGTCGAGGATCAGAATAGCGCAGTTCACGTTTGCCACTGAGGCCAAAAATTACATGAGTATGCGGCGCATGCTCATCGGCAGCAGCGTGGACGCGAAACCGGCCGCTCATACCAAGATGCACCAGCAGCGAGTCCCGGTCTTGCACATCAACCAACAAGTATTTACCCAGCCGCCGTAAGCCGTCGATGCGCGCCCCCAACAGTTGTCGCAACGCGGGCATTGGCACCGTTTGCCCGAGCCGTAATTTTTTGCCACTCGACCATACCGATTCAAGTGTCGCTCCGACCACCGGCGCTAGCGTGCGCCGCACGGTTTCAACTTCGGGCAACTCAGGCATCAGCTGATCCGGTGGAGTCATCGACAGGATTTGCGGAATTGTCAGCGACACTTGATCCGGAATCCCCGGACTCGTCCAGGTCACCACCCGCTGGTGCCAATTCTGCACCCACCCGACGGCTTTGCGGCGGCAAGGCATTAGCCAACGCTGCAAACTCCGCGATGGTCAACGTTTCGGCGCGACGCACACCATCGATGCCAGTGGTCGCAAGTGCTTTATCTACCGCTGTGTCGTCGAACATCGCGCGAATTGCATTGCGTAACGTTTTCCGACGCTGACCAAAGCCAGCATGCACCACCACGGAATAATGTTGTTCATCATCAATGGGCGCGCGAGTACCGCCATTCGGAAGCGGTGTTAGGCGCAACACCGTCGAATCGATCTTTGGTGGAGGCACAAACGACCCCGGCCCAACTTTGGCGACCGTCGCCGTATCCATGTAGGTACGAATCATCACGCCCATCGCGCCGTAGGTTTTGCCACCTGGTTGCGCCACGATCCGGTCCGCCATTTCTTTTTGAATCATCACGACTGCGCGCTTAACGTCGGCCCGTGCTTCGATAATCCGAAACAACAACGGTGCCGCAATGTGATACGGCAAGTTGCCTGCAACGTTGATCTTGTCGCCACGCCAACGCGCGGCCATTTTTAAATCGTACTTCAACGCATCAACGGCTTCGATGTGAACATTTTCAACATTGCCAAGCTCAGCTTGCAGCACGCGCACCATATCCGGGTCGCGTTCTAGCGCGATCACTTTACCTTCAACCACGCGCTCGGCTAAGCGTGCAGTCAACGTGCCCAGGCCCGCACCAATTTCAACTACCCAATCGTCGTCGGCAGTTACCGCCGCATCGACGATCGCACGAAAGGCGCGGTCGTTGATCAAAAAATTCTGACCGAATGACTTTTTGGCGGTAAGGCCATATTTGGCCAGCAAAACACGGGCGTCAACAAACGGTTCACCGCCGAGGCTACTACTCATGACTGTTTCCTTGGCAAGGGCGCATTAGGTCGAGCATTCAAATCAAGACCGGCGCGGTGGCCGGCGGCCAGCCGATAATAGCCAGCGGCTGCAATCATGGCGGCATTGTCGGTGCATCGATGCAGCGGTGGGATGAAAACTTTAAAACCATCTTCGGCGCCAGCTGCTTGCATCGCGACACGCAACCCTGAGTTGGCCGCTACGCCGCCGCAAACTTGCACATGCTCAATGCGGTTATAGCGCGCCAACGTCCGGGTCTTGCGCACCAAAACTTCGACGATAGCGGCTTGGTAGCTGGCACAAATATCAGCCATTTGTTGGCTATCGATATCTTCGGGTACGCCGTGCTTGCGAGTGTGGTGCAGCAATGCAGTTTTAAGACCACTGAAGGAAAAATCCCAGGTCTGTCGCGACACCATCGATTTTGGCAGCACCACTGCATTAGGGTCGCCGCGCTTGGCCAGCCGATCAATCACGGCACCACCTGGGTAGCCTAAGCCCAAAAGTTTGGCCCCCTTGTCAAACGCTTCACCCGCCGCGTCATCGCGCGTGGCACCAATTTCTTCGACGTCACCATGGTCGCGCACCATCACCAACGAGGTATGCCCCCCAGAAACAATTAACGCCAAATGCGGCATCGCTGGCGCTTCAGCTTCGAGGAACACTGCGGACAAATGGCCTTGCAAATGGTGCACATCCACCAACGGCTTACCCGACACCCACGCCAAGGCTTTCGCCGTTTGCAAGCCAACCAACAGCGCGCCGACCAGCCCTGGAGCATTAGTCACGGCAATACCGTCAACGTCCGAAAGCCGGACGTTAGCATCCGCTAAAGCGCGCTCGATTACCGGTACTATATGCAAAATATGCGCACGACTCGCTAGCTCTGGCACCACGCCACCGTAACGCGCATGCACATCATTTTGCGACGCCACAACGTCAGACAGCACGTGTCGGCCATCACGGACTACCGCTGCCGCCGTCTCATCACATGAACTTTCAATGCCCAAAACCAACATAGCGATCGTTACTTGCCTAGTAGCGCGCGTATACCATCGGCCCGTTCGCCATTCGGCTCAAGTTGTAGAAAACGTTCGAACGCTGCCGTGGCTTCGCCCGTGCGTTTAGCTCCCCATAAGATCCGCCCCTTCATTTCCCACGCTGGAGCAAAGTCATTCGCCATGCGCAGCGCGCTGGTAATCGCGATTAACGCTTCTTCGGTGCGGGCCAAGCGACGCAGCGCATCCGCTTTGGTTACGTAGCCTTTGCCAGTGGCTTTGTCTTGAATTGACTCCACCGCCAAACGCAACGCGCTTGCGGCATCACCTTCATCAAGCGCCGTTTTCGCCTTGACTAACAGTTCACGATACTTCTTTGATGGCGCGGCATCCGACGGCGACGACGCTAGCGATGCATCAATTACCTCGACAGCAATGGGGCTTGCATCCAACGGAAGTGGCGCATCGACCCCAGCATCAACAGCCGGCAGACCGCTGCTTACCTGCGATCCTGATTGCGCGAGTGGCTTGGTACCAGCGCTAGGCTTACGACACTTCATATACGCCATGCTGGCAAACAAAATACCAGCCAAGGCAAGGAGCCCAGCGACCACTGGGCCGCTGCTGCGCTTACGGGTTGTGCCACCTGGAATATTCACCGTGCTTGCTGGGACTGGCAATTCGACCGTTCGGCGGGTCGACCCGCCCACCGCGCCACCAGACTTC
>JAGPDK010000316.1 GCA_018057605.1 Kofleriaceae bacterium
GTATCAACGCGATGCAGTTGGGTCAGGATGCCTTGGTTGAGTTGATTGGGAAATATGGTGTAGCGCCATTGTTCGATCTCGTTGCCCTGAACTGCACAATCTTGCAATCGTTCGGGCAAGTGATTGATGGTGGTTGCACCACGCGGCGGTTGCAGCATCGGCAAATCTCGGTCGTGCGCAGGTGCCGGATACGCTGCGACGTAACTGCCATCGGCGTAACACAGCGCGGTGGTTACGCGATATTCAAGAACTAGCGCGCGCCCACGCGCCAAGGTTGGTGATTGCAGCGTGAGCGTGGGGCCATCGCTAGTGGCGAGCACCGGGCCGCGAGGTTGCGGCCTGCTTCGACTTCGAAAGCTGAGGCATGCGCGATGTCGAAGAAACGACGGCGAAACGGAGGCTGCCAATCGAGCGGCTTGCCACAGGGTGGCGGTATGTTGGCGTTAGGCAGCTTTGTGGTTGGGCTGTTCATGCTGCGTCGGCGCCAACGCTAACGCGGGTTGCGCTATGGTTACCGTCATGGCCAAGACCACCGCGAAATCAGGTAAGCGCTCGGCCGTAGGCAAAGCTGGGGCGGGCAAAGCCAATGGCCGAAAAGCGAAGATCGTCGCCAAGGTTAACGCCAACGTTGCGGCCAAGGTTAAGCCTGTGAAAAAACCTGCGGCCAAGCCCGCTGGTAAACCGGCTGCGCCGGTGACGCCGGTGCCAGGGTTAACGATGGCGGTCACCGGATTTGTCGCGGTGGCACCGCCCGCGCCTGTCGCAGTGAAACGTGAACTTGCCGCGCCGCGTGAGGTGGCGCGCTTGCTGCGTTATGGCGAGTTGTTTGGTGGCCAACGCATCGAGATTCGATGGTTACCGACGCCGTTGCCATGCCCGAGTGGTGAGTTTGCGTTGGTTGATCCGTCGGCGCCGAAATCGCAACGCAGCCTTGATCGCAAGGTGCCGGCCGGCACGTTTCGCTGCATGTTGGCCATTGCTGTTGGTGGTCCTAAAGAAAAACTGGCGGCGGTGATTTTCCATTGCGGTAGGCCGCCGATCGCAAGGTGGACGGTGGCGCATTTTGCAGGCACCAAGCCGCCGACCGACGCCGCCAAGTTGCCAAGTGTGACCAGCACCTCGGGTTGGTTCGCTGTGCAAGATGCCGCAACGATGGCGGCCGTCGCTGACCCCGGAGTTTTGCCACCGCCGTTGGTTACGCCGACTGCTATGGCGGTGGAGCGCCGCGCTGGTCACGGCGTGGCATTTGCGTTTCCGGTTGGGCCTGGTGCTTACACTGCGTATTGGGGCATTGATGAACACGACAAAGCGGTGTGTCTGGTAATTGATTTTGATGTGTTCACTACAAAAGATTGGCGCGCCAAACCACCGCGATGATCATGTAGGAATCTCATCCTACGGCAAGCGCTGTGAGCGCTGTCATCTCGTCGACGCTTAGCGCAAAATCAAACACTTGCAGGTCTTCTCGCAAATGGGCCGCACTGCTTGAGCCGGTGAGCGGCAACATGTTGAGCTGCAAAGCATACCGAAATACAATTTGCGCCGGTGTCCGGGCGTGGTGTGCAGCGCAGGCCAGTACGACCGGAGCTGCCAGCGTCGATTTGTTGGCGGTGAGCAGCGAAAAACCTTGGTAGATCACATCGGCGTCGGCACAAACTGCTCGAACTTCATGATCCCAACCGCGCGATGCATAACATCGGTTTTGCACAAACGTCGGCGCGATTCGCGCGAAGGCCACCAAGTCGTGCACTTGTTGCGGAGCGACATTGCTGATGCCTAGTACGCCGACTTGGCCGTCATCGACCAGCAGCTCCATGGCGCGCCACGCTTCGTAGTCAGCCGCGCCAAGCGTGCCACTTTGTGATGGCCCATGCAGCAAGAGGCTGTCGATATAGGTAACGCCGAGGTGTTGCAGCGACGACGCCAGGGATTGTGCGACTTGAGTCGCCACGGGCGCTGCAGCATCGTAGGGCAAGCGATGATCTTGACCATCGCGAAAGGTAAACTTGGTTTGCAGATACAGCTCGTCGCGACGCACGGTGCCACGTTCGAAAGCAATTTTGAGCGCTTCACCGACGCCAGCTTCGTGATAGTGCTTGCGTTGATTGGCGGTGTCGATGCCGCGAAACCCGGCCGCTAGCGCTTGGGTTACCAACGTTGCGGTCGCTTCCTCTTTCCACGCGGTACCGTAGAGAAAGCTGGGGATGCGGCCGGTGCGATGTTCTCGGAACTGCGAAATCATGTAACGCCGCGCTATCTTCCGCGTTTACGGCGCGGTGGTGAGTCTTGCATGCTGCGTGGTGGTAGGCCGGTGTGTTGGGTTAGCGTCGAGCCTGGGCGCGGTGTGCCGACGGTGGAACCACCGTTGGCACTGCCGTTGCTCGCAGCTGCGGCATTGTTGCTGCCGCCAGGGCTGCTACTACTGCCGGGCCGGGGACCTTGCGCCACTGGCCGAGGTCGAACCCGTTGTCCGGGAACCGGACCGTTGGGGCCGCCATTGGGTCGAGGTGCGCCGGGCCGACGACCTTGCATGCTGCCGGTACCGGTTGCGCTGCCCGCGCCAGCGCCCATGGCATCTTCACCGGTACCGCGCGGTTGCCATGGTGGCACTAAGTGTTGTTTGCCTGCGCCAATCAAATCTTGGCGGCCCATGGCACGCAGGGCATCGCGGATCACCGGCCAATTGTTGGCGTCGTGGTAGCGCAGCAAGGCTTTGTGCAGCTTGCGTTGCTCGGGCCGTTTAACAACATGGACTTCTTCGCGGGCTTTGAGCGACTTCAACGGATTGAGGCCGGTGTAGTACATCGCAGTTGCCGTCGCCATCGGGCCGGGCAAGAACGCTTGCACTTGATCAGGCCGAAATCCATTTTGCTTGAGCCACACCGCGAGATTGATCATATCTTCGTCGGTGGTACCTGGATGCGCGGCGATAAAGTACGGGATCAGATATTGCTCTTTGCCAGCTTCGGCGCTGTAGCGATCGAACAGTTCTTTGAACCGATCGTAGCTGCCAATGCCCGGCTTCATCATGTGACGCAGCGGGCCCTCTTCGGTGTGCTCGGGCGCAATCTTGAGGTAGCCACCCGTGTGATGTTGGGCCAGTTCTTTGATCCACTCCGGCGATCGCACGGCGAGGTCGTAGCGCACGCCCGAGGCAATGAAGATACGTTTAATGCCGGGCAAGGCCCGACCTTTGCGGTAGATCTGAACGAGCGGTGAGTGGTCGGTTCCCATGTTTTCGCAAATATCGGGGAACACGCACGATGGTTTTGCGACAGGCCGCTTCAATCTCGCGGCTTTTGCAGGCCAGTCGATACATGTTCGCGGTTGGGCCGCCGAGGTCGGAGATGTTGCCGGTGAAGCCGGGCGTCATATCGCGGACATGTCCGATCTCTTTGAGAATCGAAGCTTCCGAGCGTGATTGAATGATGCGGCCTTCGTGTTCGGTGATCGAACAAAAGCTGCACCCGCCGAAGCAGCCGCGTAAAATCGTCACCGAGAATTTGATCATCTCGTAGGCTGGCAACTTGGCTTGCCCATAGCTCGGATGCGGCAACCGATTGAAAGGCAACTCGTACAGCGCGTCCATCTCGGCGGTGGTCAGCGGAATCGGCGGTGGATTAATCCACACGTCGCGGGCGCCATGGCGTTGCACCAGGGCACGGGCGTTGCCGGGATTAGATTCTAAGTGCAAGACTCGCGACGCATGGGCGTAACGCACGCGGTCGGTGGAAACTTGCTCAAAACTCGGTAGGCGCACTACCGATTTGCTGCGATCGACACGGCGTTTGGTCAATGTGATTAATTTGGGCACCGCCGGTCCACCGTCGGGCGCAGGCATCGTTTCACCGGTGCTGCAGGCCGCTTCTTTGCGGGCTTCTTCCATCGCGTACGGGTCGGGCATTGGATCAATTCGACCAGGCGCGTCGATGTTGGTGGAATCGACTTCGGTCCAACCCTTGGGCGTCGTACCCATGTACGCGGTCCCACGAATGTCCCCGATGTCAGCGATTTTTTGCCGTTGCCCCATGCGATGGGCAAGTTCGACGATCGCGCGCTCGGCGTTGCCAAAGATCAACATGTCGGCGCCGGTGTCAACCAGCAGTGACTTGCGAACTTTGTCGCTCCAATAATCATAGTGGGCGATGCGGCGCAGGCTGGCTTCGATGCCGCCGATGACCAGTGGCACGTCCGGAAATGCTTCGCGGCAGCGTTGTGCATACACGGTGACTGCGCGGTCGGGGCGGCCACCCGAAACACCGTCAGGGGTGTAGGCGTCGTCGGAGCGCATTTTGCGATCGCTAGTGTAGCGATTGACCATCGAGTCCATGTTGCCGGCGGTCACACCCCAAAATAAGTTGGGCCGGCCGAGCGCTGCAAATGGATCGTTTTCGCTGTTGCCGGTTTGCGCGGTGCTGGGCTTGCGCCAATCCGGTTGCGCAATAATGCCAACGCGAAAGCCATTGGCTTCGAGCAAGCGGCCAATGATGGCCATGCCAAAACTTGGATGGTCAACGTAGGCGTCGCCGGTGACCAACACTACGTCGCAGGAATCCCAGCCAAGCGCTGTCATTTCTTCGCGGGTGGTTGGCAACACTGGCGCGACGCCAAATCGTTTAGCCCAAAAAGGTCGATACGAAAACAGCGGCTTGGGGGTCGCGCTGATGGTGAGCGTGGACGCGTCCGTTGTCGAGGACGGGGAAGGTTGGACAGACGCGGACATACAGGGCGGATCACTAGCACGCACCACCTACAATGGGAAGAATTCTCCGTCGGCAGACCCAGACATTCATGGGGTCGAAAAATCATGCAAAAAGGCGAGGCGACGGCGCAGGCCGGCCTGGCGGGGCCTGGCGCGGCCCTCGGGGCAGGTTGGCCCAGCAATCGAGGTTGGACATTGGTGCGCGCGTTGGGTAACTTGTGTGGCATGAGCAAGTCATTGGTGCGGCGGTCGAAGGGTGGAGGCGTTGTGCCTGCCGTATGTTCAGGGCTGTTACCGGGCGCTGGGCAGTTAGTTAACGGCGAGTCCGACAAGGCAATCGGCGTGTTTGTGGTGGCGGCCGGCGCAGGCTTGTTGACCCAAGTGCCACTCATCGGCGGGATTGCAGCGCTAGTCGCTGGCGGTACGTGGTTGTACGGAGTGATCGACGGCTACATGGGCAAACGGCGCGGCTAGTGGCACGACCAACACCAGGAGGGGAACCGCGAAAACGTCCGGGACTGGTAATCGGCCTCGTGGTGGTGGTCGCGGTGGTTGCGGTCCTTGGGGTTGTGTTCGTCGTGATGATTCGCCAAGGGCCGGTGCCACACATTGTCGTAGGGCCACCCGCATCGAACGACTTCAGCGATGTTAGTGCTGGATTTGGATCGGCGCGTCGGGCTGCAACGTCGGTGAACCGCAATGCAAGTGCTTCACCTTCAGGCAGCGTGCCGGTAACGCGAGTTGCGGCCGCCGACTCCTTGGTACGGCTGTTTGACACCGATGCGCTATGTGAGCATTACGGTGCCATTGGCTGCGAGCGCGGCCGGACCTTGGCCGCACGCTGCGAACATGATGACATCGCAGCGTGTCGTAGCTTGCTGGGCATGTTTTCGAACGGCCAATTCGCCGATTTAGCCATGGCCAAAGCCGTGGCCGAGCTGTTGTGTCGGCGTGGCAAGGAATGCGAACGTCGCGACCAGCTGGTAAGATTCACTAAAGCCAGTTTGAATTTTGCCGATCACGTCGATGCGCGCGCAGCTTGCCGCGCCGGTGATGCGCTTGCTTGTGCAACTGCGGGGCTGGCTTACGGTGACAACATACCCCAGCGATTAGAATGGGCCGAGCGGGCCTGCGCGTTGGGTGTCGCCACGCGTGGCGGTTGCATCGAAATCACGCTGCTGGCACCGACCCTGAAAGCCAAGGTGGCGGCCGTGCAACGGGCCTGTGACGCGGGTAGTCCGCCAGCGTGTAGCCTGGTGGCTGCGATGTTAACGGCCGAAGCTTCTGCGACCCTATCCGCTGCGCAAAAAACTCAAGCAGCCCGCGCATTGCAGCGGTGCTGTGAGTTGGCGCCAGGCGCGGACTGTTGCAATGCGTTGACGCCGGCTGAACTGCCGGATTGAGCTGACGGCAACCACCTTCGTTGGCTGATTGCGACGGCGGTCGTGCATCGGGCGCTGCGCGTGGCGCGTTGACACGCGAGGTCACTAACCGGTAGGTTCGCTGGCGGAGGCTTAGCCTGAGCTTCCTTCTACATTGACAAAAGCTCGGGCAATTTCCTCCACCTTTTTATGGCTACCGTTGCGCCGCAGAGTATCGAAGAATTGCTGCTGGTACGTACCGGGCAGGTCTTCGTCGCGCGTGAGGCAGCGCCTGGGTTGCCGGCCGGCGGTATTGAGCTGAGCCCAAATCAACTGCGTGGCTTCGATTTGGAGTTGGCCAATTTGGGCTACGTGGCGTCGAAGCGGTTGCAAGATCAGCTTGCATGCGCCTCGCTCAATGAACTGCAGCGCTTGTTAACCCTGGTGCAAACCGCCAATCGCAACGCCAGCGGGGGCACCCGGACGATGCAGCCGTTGTTTCGGAAATTTCCCGACGGTGTGCCCGATGATACACTGACGTTGTGGTGGGACCGGGTCATTGTGCATGTCTTGCAACAGCCGGCGCAGCGCTGTGTGTTGTGTGGCAGTGCAGGCACCATTCATGTGCTCAATCCCTGCATGCATATGGTTTGCAGCGTGTGTTTCGACGGTAGCAATTACAGCGGCTGCCCCATCTGTAATGCAACCGTCGACCGCAGTTCGCCGTTTTTTCTGCCGACCGCCGTCAAGACATCTACGCGGCCACCGGCCGCGACGACATTTGCGTTGCTTGACCTTGGCAATCATGACGCATTGCGGACCGTTGC
>JAGPDK010000317.1 GCA_018057605.1 Kofleriaceae bacterium
GGCTTTGCTGCGAGAAATGGTATTGACGTTGTGACCGTAACGCGCGGGCCAGCCGAAGGCAAAAAAGGCGAATACGCCTTGGCCACCAAGTTTGTGCCCGGCGCTGCAACGGTTGCCTTGTTACCGACCATGCTTGCTGGTTGGATCAGTGGCATCGCGTGGCAAAAGTCAATGCGCTGGGGTTGGGCAGATGAACGCTTTGTGCGGCCGGTGCAATGGCTGGTGGCCTTGTACGGCACCGACGTTGTGCCGGTGGTGTGGTGCAACATCGTCGCTGGCAACGCTTCGCGTGGTCATCGGTTTTTGCATCCTGGCACCGTGGCGATCAGCGATGCGGCAAGCTACGTGGTGGCGCTTGAGCGCGCCAAGGTAATCGTTTCGCCTCCTGCACGGCGGGCTCGGGTGCAACAAGAAATCGCTCGGCTGGAGCGTGAACACAATGTGAAAGTTCGTACCGACGATTCCTTGCTCGACGAAGTGCAACATTTGGCCGAGTGGCCGGTGGGGTTGTTGGGGCAATTCGCGCTGAGCTATCTCGATGTGCCGCAAGAGATTATCGTCACTGCGATGCGCACACATCAGCGCTATTTTGCAGTTGAGAATCCGCACGGTGGGCTAGCGAATCATTTTGTGACCATGATGGGGACCGAAGTGACGGAACCTGCGGTGGTGCAACGCGGCAACGAACGCGTGTTGGCCGCCCGGTTGGCTGATGCTGCGTTCTTTTTTGGCGAAGATCAGAAACAACCACTCGAAGGGTTTAATGAAAAACTTCGCGGTGTGACGTTCCAAGCCAAACTCGGCGAAGGCGCAAAAACCACGTACAACAAAGTGGAGCGCATCGTGGCCATTGTGGGGCAATTGGTAACGCACTTGCCAGCCGCTGATAGCCAGCTTGCAGCGACCAGTGCGGCGGCAGCGCGGCTGTGCAAAGCCGATCTTGCCACGGGCATCGTCGGTGAATTTCCGGAGCTGCAAGGCACGATGGGCATGCACTATGTCCGCCGCACGATGGCAACGCAGTTGGGCGCTGCTTGCGACGTGGTGGCCAATGCGGTCGAAGACCACTACCGGCCCAAAGGCCAAGGCGCCGAGTTGCCGCGCACGACCGAAGGCGCATTGGTCGCAATCGCCGATCGCATCGATACTTTGGTCGGTTGTTTTGCTTGTGGTTTGTTACCGAGTGGCTCTGCGGATCCGCTAGGTTTGCGTCGCGCTGCAATTGGTATTCTGGCAATTCTGCGCGATCGCGGGGTCGGCGGCTCGCACCCGTTGGGCGCGCAACTGCCGTTGACGATCGCGGACCTGTTTGCTGCCGCCAAGGCCGCTTACACCTCTATGGACGTCAGCAAAGCCTGGCTAGAGCTCGCGCCGTTCTTTGAACAACGCTTGCGCGGCATGTTAGTTGATGAAGGTTTAGATGCCGTCACCATCGACGTTGCGCTCGGCGCAGGTGCCCAGGTTATCGACCCCGTCGACGTACGCGCCCGCGCAACTGCGCTGCGGGTGGTGCCGGCCGACGTACGCGCGGCGTTTAAGCGCATTTCAAATATCCTCGACGATGCGAAAGCCAAACATGAGCCGTTGGGCGAAGTTGCGCCAAGCCGGTTTGTGAGTGACGTGGAAAAAAATCTATGGACGGCGTGGAGCGCCAATGATCCACAGCCTGCACTCGCGCAGCGCGACTATGCGGCCGCGTTTGCAACGTTGGCGGCCATGGGCAGCCAGATCGCTGCATTTTTCGACAAGGGTGGTGTCATGGTGATGGATCCAGATCTAGCGCTGCGAAAAAATCGTTTGTCGATGCTCACCGCCATTGCTGCGCCGTTCGCGGCGATTGCCGATTTTCGTAAACTGGGAGCCGCGTCATGACTGGACCATCCATTGCACCGTCGATTGCACCGTTGTCGTCGCAAAGTGTCTATGCATTTGGCGGCGGTGTAGCCGACGGCCGCGCCAAAGACAAAATGTTGCTGGGTGGCAAGGGCGCCAACTTGGCCGAAATGACCGCGCTCGGCTTGCCGGTGCCGCCCGGCTTCACAATCACGACGGACGTGTGCCGCTATTGGGTTGCTAACGCGGGCTATCCCGCTGACCTCACCGGGATTGTCGAAGCAGCGTTGGCCAACATCGGCACACTGACCAATACAACGTTTGGCAGCGGGCCACTGCCGTTATTGGTTTCGGTGCGGTCGGGTGCGCCAGCCTCGATGCCGGGCATGATGGATACCATTTTGAATCTTGGCCTCAACGATGTCACCGTTGTTGCGTTGGCCGAGCAAACCGGTAACCCGCGCTTTGCGTGGGATTGTTACCGGCGCTTCATTGCGATGTATGGCGAAGTGGTGTTGGGCATCGCTGGCGGTGAGCACGAAAGCACCCCGTTTGAAAAATTGCTCGAAGATAAAAAAGCCGAACGGCGAATTTTTAAAGACTCGGATCTCGACGCTACGGCCTTGCAAGAGTTGGTTGCTGGCTTTTTGGCCGTGGTGCTGCAAGTGACCGGGCAGCCATTCCCGCAAAATGTGTTTGCTCAGTTGTGGGGCGCGATCGGTGCGGTATTTCGATCGTGGGATAATCCGCGTGCCGACTACTATCGCAGGATGCACGGCTTGCCAGCTTCGATGGGCACGGCGGTAAACGTACAGGCGATGGTGTTTGGTAATCTCGGCGAAGACTCCGCAACCGGTGTTTGTTTTACGCGCAACCCTTCGACCGGCGAGCGGGTGCTGTACGGCGAATTTCTGATCAATGCGCAAGGCGAAGATGTGGTGGCAGGCATTCGCACGCCCGAGCCGATCGCTGATCTGCAAGCGCGAATGCCGGAAGCGTTTACGGCGCTATGCGCGGTTGCAACCAAACTAGAAGATCACTTCACCGATATTCAAGATATCGAATTTACGATTCAGCATAAGCAGTTGTTCATGTTGCAAACTCGCAATGGCAAACGCGCGGGCAAAGCGATGATCAAAATCGCGGTTGACATGGTGCACGAAGGCCGAATTACCCCGCGCGACGCGGTTTTGCGCATGGATGCCGCCAAGCTCGACGAAGTATTGCATCCTACGATCGACCCCGCGGCGCGACCGCCACGATTGGCGAAGGGTTTGCCGGCGTCGCCGGGCGCCGCGATCGGCAAAGTGGCGTTTTCGGCCGAGCAAGCGCAAGACTACGCGAAGCGCGGCGAATCGGCGATTTTGGTTCGCACCGAGACTTCGCCGGAAGACATCCACGGCATGCAAGCTGCTACCGGGATTCTCACATCGCGCGGCGGTATGACCTCCCACGCTGCGGTAGTGGCGCGCGGCATGGGCAAACCTTGCGTCACCGCATGTACGGCTTTGAAAGTGGATTCGGCGCGTGGCAAAGCTGTGGTGATGGATGCTTCGTCGGGCGTGGCGGTGGAAGTAGCTTTCAAAAAAGGCGACCTGATCACCATTGATGGTTCGACCGGGGAGGTTTTCGTCGGTGCCGCGCCGTTGCGCCCGGCTGAATTTGGCGAGGAACTCAAAACCCTCATGGGCTGGGTCGACGGATTTCGTCAGCTCAAGGTGCGTACCAACGCCGATACGGCGGTGGATGCGCGGACGGCACGGTCCTTTGGGGCGGAGGGCATCGGCCTTTGTCGGACCGAACACATGTTCTTTGCACCGGATCGCATCTTGGCGGTGCGGCGGATGATTTTGGCCGACGACGAAGCGGGACGGCGCGCGGCGTTGGCAACGATTTTGCCAATGCAACAAGGCGACTTCGAACAGTTATTTCGCGTGATGCACGGCTTGCCAGTGACCATTCGCCTGCTCGATCCGCCGCTGCATGAGTTTTTGCCCCACACCGAAAAAGAAATCGCTGCGGTGGCGGCCGAACTCGGTGCATCGGTGCAAGCGATGTCCGCGAAAGTCCAGGAACTCACAGAAGCCAATCCAATGTTGGGCCATCGCGGCGTGCGATTGGCCATCACGTACCCGGAGATTTATCAGATTCAAGCCGAAGCAATTGCGCGAGCGGCGGCGGCCGTGCACAAGGCCGGCATTGATGTGCAACCTGAAATCATGATTCCGCTGGTGATGGTGCCGCTTGAATTGGCCAAGATGCGGGCCCTAGTGGCGGCCACCGTCGATGCGGTTTTCGCCGACGCGAAGGTTACACTGCCGTACACTATTGGCACGATGATCGAGTTGCCACGCGCGTGCGTGGTCGCCGGCAAAATCGCTGAGCATGCTGACTTCTTTTCGTTTGGCACCAACGATTTGACCCAAACTACGTATGGCTTATCACGCGATGATGCCGGACGATTTTTACCTTCGTACATTGATGGCGATGTGCTGGCCAACGATCCGTTTGTGGTCTTAGACCGCGAAGGGGTAGGTGAGTTGATGTTGTTAGCGGTGCGCGGCGGGCGCGCTGTCAAACCCAACTTGAAGATAGGGATTTGTGGCGAGCATGGCGGGGAACCCAGCTCGGTTGAGTTCTGCCATACCGCCGGATTTGACTACGTGTCATGTTCGCCGTTCCGCGTACCGATTGCCCGGGTTGCCGCCGCGCGCGCAGCTTTATTGGCACCGCGGCCCGCCGCTGACGCCGCCGATAAGGTCGCGTCGAAGGCGAGCGCGTCGTGAACCGTTGTTGCCAGGCAACGTTTTTGCCCCAGCGAAAGTCTCATGCGGTAGTGCCACGGAGCGGATCCTCGGTCCATGGCCTCGGTGCGAACGTAAACATGCAGCACGGATCGATCTTCGGGCCCAAGGTACCAGCTATGAAAGCCGTATATTTAGTGTTTACTGCCGCAGTGGTGACTGGCGCGGCTTGTACGGCCTCGTCGGATGAAGTCCGTCCGCCGGTTGACCAATTGTTTTTCCCAACCGGCTTAGCATTAACTCCTGACGAAGCATCATTGGCCGTGGCCAATGCAAATTCGGAGTTGCGCTACGACTCGGGCACCATGTCGATGATCGATTTGGCGATGGTTGATGCGGTCGCCGCGGCTTGGTTGAGCAACAAAACCATTCCCGATGGCTGCAAACGCGATCCGTTGAGTCCCGTGACGTTGGAATGCGATGAAGCACGATTTATTCGCGCCGACGTTGGCGTGCGTATAGGCAACTTTGCCACCAGTATTGCCACCCAGGACTTTGGCAATGGGGCCTATCGTTTTGTTGTGCCGGTGCGCGGCGATCCGTCGGTGACGTGGATTGATGGCAACAGCCAAGGCCTGTCGTGCTCAGCTGACGGCGTGCCGTTTGCGTTGTGCGACGACGGCCACCGCTTAACCACGATTTTGGGTGACGATACTAACGGCGTACTTACCGAAGAGCCGTTCGGTATCTACGCCGACGCTACGGCGGGCTACGCGGTGGTCGCGCACCTGTCTACCGGTGCGGTAACGTTGCTCGATTCGACCGCTGGCGCCGCGCCGCAAATTGCCGATGTATTATCTGGCCTCTTCGGTGCAGATAGCAGTGGGTTGCGTGGGGCCACGGCCATTGCTGGTCGGACGCCGGGCAATCCGAACGGTTTGATCTATGCTGTTTCGCGTAGCGAAGACCGCGTGCAAATGTTGACCGTGGGACGCCAAGTTGGGGCATCAGCGCCATTCTTGCTGCCAACCGGCTACTTCTTTCTCGACGCTGTGGGCGGCACCAGCGGTGGCTCAACGGATTCGCGCGGGTTAGCGTTCTCCAACAATGGCGATCGTATGTACGTGTTGAATCGGCGGCCCCCGACGGTGCAGCTTTATGACACGTCACTTGATGAAACCGGCGTGCCTAGAAATCGCGGGCTTGCAGCCACTGATGTGTGTCGCAATGCATCCGGCCTAACGGTCGCCAATGTGGGTGACGGTGATCGCGCGTACGTTTCGTGTTTTGCTGACGGCACCGTCAATGTTGTCGACCCGCGCGCGGGCGCAATGGTATCGCGATCCATCACCGTGGGCCGTGGGCCGTACGCGTTGGCTGTGTCCGCGGTGCACCGCAAGTTGTATGTTTCCGATTTCCTGGAAGACACTGTAAGCGTTATCGATTTGGCGCCCGATTCGTCGGCTGTTGAACGCGTAGTGCTGCGTATTGGGGAGCGTCGTTTATGAAAGCCATCACTGAAGGTGCCTTGGGCCCATCAACGGGTACCGGCAGGTTTTGCCGGCGCGCCGCGCCCGCGATGCTGTTTGCGACCGTGTTTGCGACCCTGCCTTCGGCTGGCTGCGACGACACTGCGACCACTGGGACGAGCCAACTCAATCTCGATCGTCCGGTAGATGTCGCATTTGCTTGCTACGGCGGCCTGCGGATTACTGGTAACGATGGTGCGCAACCTGCTGACCCAACAGTGATAAGTCCAATGCCGCGGCAAGCGTGCGATATTTATTCGCGCACGGCGGTCGAAGGAACTACGGCTAATGTTCCACCTGGCCAAGAAAATCTGATCGCTGCGGGTGGCGTTGGCTTGGCTGCCGTGAATTGGTACGGGCTGATTTTGCAGTCGGCCACTGGCAGTGTTGCCTTGGCGCAATTCGATACCAAACCAACCGAGGCGTTCCAAGGTGGCGATACGCTGGTACTCGACACCGATCCGTTAACCCCAGGTAAAAATGGGATTAGCGTTGGGGTTGAACCGGTGGCGTTGACCGTGGATGATTCCGGTTGCTTTGCGATCACGGCAAATGCCGGTTCGTGTGATGCCAGCATCCTGAATCTGACCGATGCTTTGGCGCGTGAGCCCAAACCAACGGTCACCCGCGCACAAGTGAAAAATGCCAGCGGCGTGCCCATTGCGGCGCGTGCCGCTGCGATGATTGCCGCAACCGGCGATAGCGTCATTGGCCAAGCGTGCCCGGCCAATCCAACCGGCATCGTCTACATCGCGTACCCTAACTGTCACAT
>JAGPDK010000318.1 GCA_018057605.1 Kofleriaceae bacterium
GTGCAATATCGGCCGCCCCAGTTTCGAGTTCAACAATGCGCTGCGCTGGGTCGGCGATCACTTCAAAGATGAGCCGCGAAACATATGGCGACTGTCCCCAGTAACTTGAACTACGAGTCAACACAATGCGTTGCCCCGGGGCCCAACGACTCAAGCGAAACGGCCCGGTACCAATCGGCTGCCGACTCAAATCCCCGGCCGCAGCCGTTATGGCACGGCTCGATACAATGCTGGCGGCTGGCGTGGCCAAGTTGGCCAAGAACGGAGCGTAGGGACGCTTGAGCACGAACTGTACCGTAGCGTCGTCGAGCTGGCTGATTTCCTCAACATCGCGAAATTCGCGCCAGCCCAACGCCGCGCTGCGCCGCAGCCGTTCAAATGAAGCAACGACAGCCTGCGCATCACACAACGAGCCGTCATGAAAACGCACATTACGCCGCAACGAAAATGTCCAGCGCAACCCATCGTTGTCAACCGTCCAGGCCAAGGCCAAGCTCGGCACGATTTCGGTCGTGCCAGGCCGCCACCGCACCAGGCCCTCGTATACCAGTTCGATAATCTCCAACGACTCCGAGTCAACCGCTGCGCCAGGATCAAGCGAAACAGCATCAAGCGCGCGTGCGACAATCAACGTGCGCGGATCTCGTCGGGGTGACGCATGTGGGGCAAGATCGCAGGCGACCCAAACCGTCGCGGCAATCGCCACTAGCCAACACACAACGTTATCTCGCACTGCGTTATCCTAGTACCGCGCTTTCAACATGCAATCACGGTTTTTCGCGGCCCCTTCAGGTACGGCCGGGCAAAAATGCGTGATCGGGTTTGATGCGCGGCTCCAGCCCGTATTTCGCGGTCGCCGCGCGGTTGACTCATGAGCCGTCCTAGCGCTAGCCTGCCCCAGACTGGAGTGCGGGCTATTCGCGAGCGCGTGGGCTCAGCGAGGGACTCAACTATGCAAATGAAACAATCAAAGCAAATTTTCACTCGAAAGTTGTTAGCAGTCAGCGCTGCATTGGGCATGCTCGGCACGGCAGGCTGTGATCTGGGTCAATTCACGGCGGGTACAACCGCTAAAGTGTTGCGCCGCGCCCAGCCCAGCCTAAAAATGGAAGCGGACTATGAGATGGCCGCGCGAGCCATCCCTGGCGCACTCAAAACCGTTGAGGGTTTTTGGGTCGTTGATCCAACCAACCCAAATTTGTTGGCCATTCTCACCGAGGGTTATTGCCAATACGGCACTGCATTCGTCGAGGATGAGTGGGAGCGAGCCAAGTTTGCCAACGACCTGGAAGCGTCGGCGTATCATAACGAACGCGCGACCAAGATGTTCACGCGGTGCTTGAATTACGCGCTCAAATCGCTAGGTAAGCGCTGGCAAAACGAAATTTTTGCCGAACCTGAAAAAGTCGCCAAACTCATCGCTGCAACCGGCGCCGGGCAACGCACGCCACTCATGTATGCAGCATTGGCGTTGGGCTCGATCATTAATCACAATCTCGACAACATCGAAATTATCGCCAACTTATCGACGGTCAGATTGATGTTTGCGCGGGTGCTCGAGCTTGATGCCAAGCATCTACCCGCCGACCTCACGCTCGCAGCAATGCCACACGTCGCCATGGGCATGCTGTTTTCAGCCGCAAGCGCACAATTTGGCGGAGATCCGGTCAAAGCCGGCCAACACTTCCAAAAAGCCATCGACATTACCGACGGTAAGTACCTGTTACCATACACATTATGGGGTTATCGCGTCGGTCGCATGACCCGCAACCAAGCCCTTTATCATGAAAAACTTGTGAAGGTTTTGGAAACTGCGCCGTCCATATGGCCGGAGCAACGTCTCGCCAATGAAGTCGCCCACCGCCGGGCTCGTCGCTATCTCGCACAGGAAAAGGAGCTGTTTCGATGAATCGCACTACTCAACGACCAACGAATCTCGTCGCACTATTTGCCGCAACCCTAGCCGGGGGCTTGCTCATGGCTGCGGCCGTGCCGGCCCACGCCGAAAACGTCGAAATGCGCATTGCCACCCTGGCGCCAAGCGGCTCCAAATGGATGGTTGAGCTCGACAAAGGCGCTGTTGAAGTTGCCAAAGAAACCACCAAGGACGACAAGGATGTCATTGTTCCCGGCGCGACGCCTCGGGTGACGCTGAAATATTATCCAGGCGGCGAACAAGGTGATGAAAAAGAATTCATTACCAAAATTGGCCTCGGCCAACTCGACGGTGCCGCCATTACGGCGACCGGCCTGTCGATGATTGACGAGAGTATCCGCGTCTTGGAACTGCCCATGATGTTCGACAACGTGGCCGAGTTTGATTACGTCGCCGACAAAATGTGGCCTTCTTTTCAAGCGAGCTTCGAAAAGAAGGGCTTCAAACTCAATGACCGCGGTGAAGTTGGCTGGATCTACTTCATTTCGAAAAACAAAATCGAGTCACTCGCTGACTTAAAATCGAGCAAGACCAAGGCGTGGGTTTGGACCGATGATTCGCTGGTCAAAGCCATGTACAAGCAACTTGGTATATCGGGCGTTCCCCTGGGCGTGCCAGGCGTGGACCCAGGCTTAACCTCGGGGGCAATCAATGCCGTGTACGGTTCGCCACTCGCGTCGGTTGCGTTGCAATGGTACTCGAAGGTTAAGTACATGACCTCAATGCCAATGAGCTACTCGATCGGCGCAACCGTGCTGTCGACCAAGACCCTCAAGAAGATCAGCGCTGCGGACCAAAAACGCATGGCCAAAGTAGCCAAGAGCCTCGGCAAAGGCTTGCGCAAGGCGATTCGTTCTGAAAACGAATCAGCCAAAAAAACCATGTTACGCAAAGGCGTAACGCTGGTGCCAACGCCAACCGCCATGGTTGATGAATTCCGCACCAACGCACAAGCGGTATGGAAAAGCCTCGCCGGCAAAATGTATTCGCAAGAGCAACTCGACATGGTGCTCAAGTACCGCGAAGAATACCGCGCTAAAAATCCAGTCAAAACCGTCGCCCCTGCGGCGGCCGCGCCGGCGGCCCCCGCGGTCAAATAGTCCTCCCTAACTAGCGGGCGTCAACCACGGCTCGTCTATCGGCGGGCCGTGATGCATTTTCGGCGCATTTTTGCATGCGGATGCCGCGTCTCACTTGGCAACATCCGGTACGTTCGCGACGTGGGAAAAAAAGCCAGTACGAAAATATCCAGCGACCGCGCAACTGACGCAGTAGCCGATATCGCTGTTGCTGCCGACGCTACGTCGGATGTGGCAACGGCGCATAGCGATGGCAACGAGGTTGATGCAGCGGATCCCTTCAACGTCGAGCTCACGTTTCCCGATGACGGGGCATTTGCGGCGGGGCTACGCAAATTCGATCGTGGCTTAGGTTTGGTAGAGCAAGCGCTGTTGTTTGCAATTCTGGCCGCCGTCGTCCTAAGTGCGTCAGCCCAGGCCATCGGCAGTAAACTTTTTAACCATAGCTTTGAATGGTCTTTCGACGTCGTGCGCGACGGCGTCTTCGCCATTGCGATGCTCGGCGCTGCGTTTGCAAGCCACCAACAGCGCCATCTAGCGATGGACCTAATGTCGAATCGGCTGTCGCCGCGCGGCAAACTGGTGTTGCGTGTGGCACTCGGACTGTTCACGATCGCCATCGTCGCAATTTTGGTACGTGCTGGCTTTCACCTACAAGTCCAAGTCGCAAAGTCCGGCGGCCATCACCTGATCTCCATGGGCACCATCGCCTACCTAGTACCCGGCGGGGCCGCGCTAATCATTTTGCATTCGGCGATTCATACCGCCATTGATGCTGATTATTTGATGCGCAACAAATTGCCTCCCACCAAGATGCGCATGGGTCACTAGGCTCGCGTTCACGGCGTCGCGATTTCAATTTTTCACTTCTTACGATCGGTAAGCGAGCACCATGCAAACTGTCCTTGTCATTCTGCTGTTGATAGCCTTTGTGAGCGGGGCTCCGCTTTTTTCGATCATGTTGGGCGCCGCCGGCCTTGGCGCCCTGTCACTCGTCGACGGCCAGCGCGGCTTCGACGGCAACTTCGACGGCATGATCGCATCGATGTTTGGCGTCGGCACCGGTGAACAAGCAGCGGTGCTTTCGACCCTGCCCTTGTTTATTTACGCCGGGTATCTTTTGGCCGACTCAAAGTCTGGGGATCGGTTGGTTCGTGTTGGCAATGCAGCGCTCGGCTGGCTGCCGGGCGGGTTGGCCATCGTCGCAATTCTAACCAGCGCCCTGTACACGGTATTCACCGGCGGCTCCGGCGTTACCATTATTGCGCTCGGCGGCGTCTTGCTCCCTGGCCTGGTCAAACAAGGCTACCCGGAGCGGTTTTCGCTTGGCCTCATTGCGGGCACCGGTGCGGTGGGCTTGTTGTTTCCGCCGGCCGTGCCGTTGTTCATCTTCGGCACGATTTTTGGGCTCACCAACCTCGACCCTGAAAATTTCAGTTCGAGCCGGTTCATCTTCGCCGGTATTGTTCCGGGGCTGGTGGTGCTCACCATGCTTTCGTTCGTTGCGGTATCGGTCGCAATTATCAAAAAATTGCCTCGCACCAGATTCAGCATCCGCGAGCTAAGCGTGAGCTTCGTGGCGGCGTTGCCCGAACTGATTATTCCGTTCGCCGTGATCGTTGGCTTAGCCAAAGGTTTTGCGCTATCCGAGGTTGCAGCGTTGACGGTGCTTTACGTTTCGCTGCTGGAAGTGGTGGTGCTGCGGCAGCTCAAAGCCAAACAACTTTGGACGATCAGCCGCGAAGCCATGGCCATGGTCGGCGCTATCTTCATTATCATTTTTGCTTCAACCGTGCTGACCAACTACTTAACCACGGCCAAAGTGCCTGAGCATTTGGTGACATGGACGCAGGCCCACGTGCACTCCAAATGGGTGTTCTTGTTAGCACTCAACCTGATCTTGCTCCTCGTCGGTACAATCATGGATGTGTTTTCCGCGATTGTAATTGTGGTGCCTTTGATCGCGCCAATCGCGATGCGTTACGGCGTTAGCCCGTACCATCTCGGCGTCATCTTTTTGCTCAACCTGGAAGTTGGCTACTTGCACCCGCCGGTCGGACTCAACTTGTTCATTACCAGTGTGAAGTTTCGCAAGCCGATCGTTGAAGTGATGTGGGCCACGATGCCGTTCTTGATCACGATGTTATTTTCGCTATTGCTCATCACCTACGTCCCAGCGCTCACCGTTGTCCCTGAAGCTGATCGGCGGGGCTCGGCCGGCAACCTGGTGGCCATGATGCACGAAAGTGCGGAATCTGCGCGCAGCGTGAAGCTGGTAGAACTGGTAGCGGCCGACGGCACCCCGTTGCTCAACCGCGCAGGGCAACCGGCCAAACGCGCACTTGCTGAGTGTGATGCGTTGAGCAATGAAAATGACAAAGAGAAATGCAAGAGTCTGTTCTTCGAGGTAAGCGACTGCCGCACCAATGCGGCCGCCGCACCAGTTCCTGACGCTGAACCAACTGAAGTAGAACCCGAAGCCGGTAGCGCCGATGCAGGTAGCGCGGCAGGTAGTGCCGATGCAGGTAGCGCGGCAGGTAGTGCGGCAGGTAGCGCCGATGCAGGTAGCGCGGCAGGTAGTGCCGATGCAGGTAGCGCGGCCGGTAGTGCGGCAGGTAGTGCCGATGCAGGTAGCGCGGCAGGCAGTGCGACCGTGCCGGCCGCGACCCCTGCACCAACGCCGACTCGCAGCCCAGCGCTTTTGTGCGAACACCAAGCAATCGCCGCCTGGGTCGACGCCAACCTCGACGCCATCGACGTTCAACTCGTTGATGCGGTTGCCTTGGTGAACGCCGACGGCGCGCCGGTGACCAATGCTGCAGGGCCTGTCACCAAGAAATTGATCGAATGCGAATCACTTACCGGGATGGCCAGAGATACCTGTCGCGAGCTTTTCCTCAATGTGACGCGCTGTAAGATCAATCTGCCCGAAGGCCAAACGTTGCAAACATGCACCCAAGAAAAAATCTCGACGTGGGTTGCCGATAGTGAAGAAACCGCTCCGTAACCTGTGACTGCCGCGCTCGCACTACTACGCACCCTACGGCCGCACCAATGGGTCAAAAATCTATTTGTTGCAGCGCCGTTAGTGTTTTCACGGCACTTAATGGATGGCGCCTTTGCCTGGCGGGCGGCCGCGGCGGTTGCGATTTTTTGCGCCCTATCCGGTGCCGTGTATGCCTTCAACGATGTGCGCGATGTCGAAAGTGATCGCGCGCATCCAACCAAACGCAATCGCCCCATCGCGTCGGGTGCGCTGTCGCAACGCGCGGCGCTGATCGCAGCCGCAATCCTGGCAGCGTTGGCACTGAGCGCAGCGTTCGCCCTCGCGCCGTTGCTCGCCGCAGTAGCGGCCGCGTATGTCGCCAACAACCTCGCGTATACGCTGCGGCTCAAGCAAGTTGCGTTTCTTGATGTGTTGATGATCGCCGGAGGCTTTCTGCTGCGCGTGTACGCTGGTGCGGTTGCGATCGATGTACCAGCGTCACGCTGGTTGCTGATCTGCACTGGCAGCTTGGCGCTATTTTTGGGGCTGGGCAAACGCGCCCACGAACTGGCGTGGGCGCAACAGCAGCCGGCAACTGCGACGACACGGGCCGCCCTGGCTGGCTACAGTTTGCGGGCCTTGCGTCCGCTGATGATCGGGCTGGGCCTTATCACCTGCATTGCGTATGTTGCCTACGCCCGGTCGCCGCACACCATTGCGTTTTTTGCCACCGAGCGGCTCATGTGGACAGCACCCTTTCCACTGATTGGCATTGCGCGTTTCTTGACCCTGGCGTTGTGGCGCCCCAAGCCCGAAAGCCCAACCGAGGCCATGTTGCGTGACCCTTTTTTC
>JAGPDK010000319.1 GCA_018057605.1 Kofleriaceae bacterium
TGGTTAGATCTGCATCAGCTGGAGGCGGCCTGGCGGTAAACACCGCCGTCACGTCCGAAATTCCCAAGATGTGAAAATGTCTAGGGAAACTGAGATTAATGATCAGCGGGCAGGCCCCTTTTCAATTAATTAATACCGAGGCACAGTTTTGTCGACCAACATCGACCATGAGTCGATGCCGCCAGCGATGTTATAGACCGTCTTGAAGCCCAACTTGAGAAAGTGTTCGGCGGCATTTTGGCTGCGCCCACCATGGTGGCAAAGGAACGCCAGCGGGGTCGACTTGTCGAGCGCTTCGATGGTGGCCATGACGGTGTCGTCGACCAGCACCGCGCCGGCGAGCTTGGCCACCTCGTATTCTTTGGCCGTGCGAACGTCGTACAAGTGTTTGATCGCACCGCTGTCGAGCATGGTTTTGAGTTCCAGCGGGCCGATTTGCCGGACCGTCGCAGGACGGTTTGGGTTGTCGATTTTGAAACCAGCGCCTTCGTTGCTTTCGATGAAATCCACCACCACGCCCGCAGCTTTGGCTGCGGAGGCGGAATCAAGTTGTAAGGTTAGGCCGGCAACTTGCACGGTGAGGTGTGAGGCCTCTTTTGCGCCGATATCAAGTTGATGGTCCCAGCCATTGGTGATCGTCAAATGAATGCAATCACCAGGACTGCCGTCTTTGAGTGCTTCCAACAGCTCTTTAGCTGCGCGTGGGGTCACTGTCACCGACGGCGGTGCGGCCGGTTTGGCGATGTCGCCAAGCAATTTGGCCAATTCGCCCGATTCGTGCATTTGCCGCACGATGTCAGCACCGCCAACGAATTCACCTTTGATGTAGAGCTGCGGAAAGGTTGGCCATTCCGAGTATTCTTTCATGCCGGCCCGAACCGCTTCGTCCGCCAAGATGTTGACGGTTGCGTATTTGGGGACCAAGGTGTTGAGGATGCTGACAACCGCCGACGAAAATCCGCACTGCGGGAAGGAGCGATTGCCCTTCATGAAAAGAACAACATTGTCGGAAGCGACTAACGTATCGAGTTTTTGTTTGGTTTCTGGTGCTAGAGGCATGGGGTTTCCCTTATGAGTGGCGCCAAAAAAGGCGCAGAAGTTTCTAGCATGGATTTGCCTGCCGCAACCTTGTCGATTCGTACAGTCGCCAGCGTCGCTGATTTGGATCGCGCGGCCTGGGACGCGCTCGACCATGGGGCTTCGCCGTTCTTAAAAACCGGATTTTTGTACGCGCTGGAGGTTTCGGGGTCGGTTTCGGTACGGCCACCGCAGCAATCGCTCGCTGCGGTGGCGCGCGCTGGCTCGCCGTCGGGGTGGACGCCCATGTACGTAGTGGCCGAGCAAGCGGGCATCGTGGTTGGTGCGGTTGCGGCGTATCTCAAAGATCATAGCTACGGCGAATACATTTTTGATTGGGCCTGGGCCAACGCTTCGGCTCGGGCCGGGCTCCGTTACTACCCTAAAATTGTGGTTGCCGCCCCAGCGACGCCCGCCTCGGGGCAGCGCATCTTGTTGGCACCGCAGCTCGCGCCCGAGCATAAACGCAGCGTCGCGCTCGCACTGATTGCGGCGTTGCGTGAGCTCGCTAGCGACACGGGGGCGTCGTCGGTGCATTGGTTGTTTTGTACGGCCGACGAACAGGCGTTGTTGGCGCAAGCGGAACACTGGCCGCGCGCGTCATTTCAGTTTCATTGGCGCAACGAAAATTATCAAAGCTACGAAGATTTTGCGGCGCGTCTCAAAAGTCGCAAACGTAAATCATTGCGCAAAGAGCGTGCGCGCGCACAGGCGACGGCGACCGGGTTTGCGTGGGTGCGAGGCGGGGATCTGACAACTTCCGACCTCGCTGCGTTAGATCGCTTCTATCGCAACACCACCGACAATCACGGCGGGCGTGATTACCTGCGCGCTGGTTTTTTTCAAGCGTGTGCAGCGGGGTTGCCCGACGAAATGTGGATGTTGCAAGTGCAAGGTACGCAGGGGCTGATGGCTGGAGCCCTGTTTTTCGAAGGCGCCGGTGCGTTGTACGGCCGCTACTGGGGCGCCGACCAGGCCCCGGATTTTTTGCATTTTGAGACCGCATATTATCAAGGCATTGATCGTGCGATTGCACGCCGGTTGCCGCTGTTTGAAGCCGGCGCGCAAGGCGAACACAAGTTGCTGCGTGGTTTTTTGCCGTCGCCAACCTACTCAGCACATTGGATGGCCCATCCTGCGCTCAATGACGCGCTGGCGGCGCATTGTGCGCGCGAAGCGGTGGCGGTTACCACGCAAATGGCGGAGCTGGCACAATATGCGCCGTATCGTGGCGTCGACGACGAGGGCTAATTACTGCAATAAGCTCGGCTGGTCGAGGGTGATGCTGACCGCTAGGGCGTTATCGACTGGCATCGGCAACGTGCTGCCTGTAAAAGCTGGTTGCGGCGCAGCCGACATTGCAATGAACGCATAGTTACCGACGGCAAGGTGGTCAAAAGCAAAGTGTCCGGCATCGTCGCAGCGGGTCCGTTGAATCTGCGGCGCTGCCATGTCGGGCTCGGCCGAGATGGCCGATACCAACGCATACGGTGCTGGCCCGGCTTCACGCGTGCGCACCCGACCCGCGACGGTGCCGGTCCGCAGGTTCGCGCGCGGGTTCGCATGCTGGCTCGGGCGCTGGCTCGGGCGTGCGGGTGCTCTTAGTTCGGCGCGACTCGACGACGCGCACGCTACAAATCCAACTGCAGCGAGGCTTATTGGCATCAGAATAGTACGCATCCTCGTACGACGCTGCCGCGCGCCGATCGGTTGCCTGCGCGGCAAAAATTATTTGTAGCCGGTAGGATCTAATGCGAAGCGTTTTATCCAGCGCTGAATTTGTTTGCGGTCTTTTTGCAGCGCGCGCGCGACCGCACTGATGTTGCCGGCATGGTCGCGCATGGCGGCGTGCAGATCGTCGCGGATGCGTTGGTCCGCATCGTTGAGTGCCACTATTTTGGGCGCGCCTGGTGGCCGGCCTGAACGCACCGTTTCGGGTAAGTGCATCGCGGCCACCGTCGAATTGGCGGCCAGCACAGCGGCGGTGGTGAGCGCTTGTTCGAGTTCACGGATGTTGAGTGGCCACGGATAACGAAACAACGCGCGCACTGCATCGATTTCAAAGCCTGGATGTCCAGCCGGGAACAGCTTGCTGTACAGCGCGCCAATGAGCAGCCCGAGATCGGCTTTGCGTTCACTCAGCGTCGGCACTTCAACGCGGAAAGCCGCGAGCCGCGCAAACAGATCGTGGCGAAAATCAGCGCTGGCGACCATCGCATCGAGGTCGCGATGCGTCGCTGCGACCACGCGCAAATCGACGGTGACCGCACGCGTGCCACCAACCGCCAGGCCTTCACGTTCCTGCAGCACGCGCAGCAGCGAGGCTTGTGACGCTGCTGGTAAATCGCCGATTTCGTCGAGAAATAGCGTGCCACCGTCAGCCGTACGGATGAGCCCTTCATGGTCAGCCACTGCACCCGAGAACGCGCCCCGACGATGTCCGAATAGTTCACTTTCAATCCAGTGTTCAGGCAACGCACCACAATTAACCGCGACGAACGCGCCTTGGCGACCTGACATCGCGTGAATGGCGCGGGCAATGACCTCTTTGCCGACGCCGCTTTCGCCTTCGACTAAGATCGGAATCTCCGACGCGGCAACCTGCTTGATACGGGCTAATTTGGTTTGCCACGCTGTGCATAACGAAATCGCCGCAGTCAATGCGCTGGGTGCGACGTCGACTATCACCGGCGCATCGGCGAGAATTTCGAATTTTTCGTAGTACACGAACATCGTGTGACCCAGCTCGATCAACGCACCATCGGTGAGCACCGCGCGTTTGGTCGAATGGCCGTCGACGGCGCAGCCGTTTTTGGAATCGGTGTCGATCAAAATCCAGCGCCCAAACGAAGACTCGAACCGGGCGTGTTGCGATGACATCCATTTGTCGGGCACTTTGATGGCAACGTTGCTGCCGTCGCGCACTGCTACGCGTTCGCTGCCGCGGCCAACACTTACCGTTGCAAGATTGTTGAGGCGAATGCGGACCGAGCCAGCGCCTGGCCGACCGCATTCAAGCGCCAACAACAGCACGGGTTCCACGGGCAGTTGGTTGCCCGCACTTGGCCCCGGCCCCATGCTTAGGGTATTTCCCAACGTTTCCGACACTCGGCCCCGATGATAATCAGTTTCGTTGCGTGGGTGTTATTTGGACGGAACTTTCTATGGGCGGCGCTGTCAATGCAGCAACACCATGGTGCGCTCAGACGATCTTCCGGCCTACCAAACCGCAGAAATTCCAGCGGTACGGCCGGCTGCCGATTGGCTGCATGACGGCCGGCGGCAGCCCGTCGCGCTGCCGATTAAAGTGGTGGGCGTGTGCAGCGTTGCAGCCGTTTTGGTTAGCGCGTTCTTGTTGTTCGATGCCCGCAAGCCAGCCGCCGTTATGGCCAGCGATGCATCGTCCCCACGGTTTGGCGTTGATGTGGTGGTGTCACCGGCCGGTGCCGATTTGTATCGCAATGGTGCGGCGATTGGGCGAACGCCGATGAGCCTGAGCGGCCGTCAAGGCGAGGCCATCGTGCTCGAAATCGCAAAGCCAGGTTACTTGCCGCAAACGGTGCGTGGGCGGGCCGGGCGCGCCGGTGATCCAACCACGATGATGTCAGCTACGTTGGTGCGCGTCGATGGTTTTGCCGGTGGCTGGACCACGGCGGCCGGCGAGCCCTTAACTTTTAGTCGCGTCAACGATGACGTTGTGGTGTCCTCATCGGCGGCACCGCCGCGACGTTTTGGGTTTGAGCCAGGCGATGCAACCTCCGTGGTGTTTGCTGCCGACCAAGAAGTTCGCGATCCTCGACGGTCGGCCGACGTCAGTTGTCGCGCTAGCGCACGGGTTGAATATCGATACACTCCACAAGGTGACCGGCTCGAGGTGCGCCGCGAACAAGTCACCATGACGTTGGTCGAGCCCCGCTGCGACGTGGTTGATCGGGTGTGGTCGGTCGCGACCCGGTTACAGCGCGTCGCACGTTGAACGCTCGGTGCCGCGCACGCTACCTATCTATGCCGCAGGGCCCGAAGCTTCCAAACTTTGGCCATCGCTTCGACGAAGATCGCCTTGGACATTTTTGACTGTCCAACGCGGCGGTCCTCAAACACGATCGGAGTTTCAACCAGTCGCAAGCCGTGGTTGAGGGCGCGGTACTTCATTTCGATTTGAAAACTGTATCCGTTGGAGGTAATCGACGACAAATTGATGGCTTCGAGCGCGGTACGGCGCCAACACATGAAGCCCGCAGTCAGGTCACGGGTATCAACGCCAAGCACCGTGCGGGCATACAAGCCACCACCGCGCGAAATAATCTTGCGGCCGATCCCCCAGTTGACGGTGCCGCCACCCGGTACGTAACGGGAACCGACTACAACGTCGGCGCCGTCTTCGGCCAAGGCCAGCATCGTCGGTAAATACTTTGGGTCGTGGCTGCCGTCGGCGTCCATCTCGAACAGAAAGTCAAAGCCGCGCTCCATACCCCAGGTAAAGCCTTGAACATAGGCCGTGCCAAGGCCGAGTTTGCCGGCGCGGTGCATCACATGAATGCGTGGTTCGCTTGCGGCAATTTGATCGAGTAGCTGGCCGGTGCCATCAGGTGAATTGTCGTCAACGAATAGCAATTCGACGCCGGGTAAGCCATCGAGAAAACGTTGCGCAATAGTTTCAACGTTACCAACCTCGTTGTAAGTCGGCACGACGATAAGGGCCTTGGCCATGGCGCCACGATAGGGCAGGCCGTGCCACCGCGCAACGCAGCAGCGCCAACGAAAATGCTACAATTGCACCGATGTTGCCTTTGGCGTTGGCCATGGACGGTGAAGTTGTCGATGCGGTCAGCGCAGCGATATCGCCGTTCGACCGCACCGCCAGTTTCGGCGATGGCTTGTTTGAAACGTTGCGCGTCGTTGGGCCACAACCGCGGCATCCCGCGTTGCATTTGGCGCGGCTCGCTGCGAGCGCTGCGCGGTTGCAGTTGCCAGTGCCAGCGGCGGACGAAATCATGGCGGTCACGGCTCGCGTGGTCGCTTCGGCACGGTTGCTGGATGCCGACGGAGATCTGCGGATTAAATGGATGTTTACCCGTGGGATCGCCGGTTGGGCAGAGCCGCCGTTTCGTGCTGATACGGGGCACTGGTTGGTGTCGGCCAGTTCCGCGCCACCACCGCCAGCAGGGTTGCGACTCGCTTTGGTTGATCTGCCGCTGCCGCGGCGGCACCAGTCAACCATGAAAACCATGGCCTACCTTGATGCCCTCACGGCCAAACAGTTGGCGCTGGCGGCTAGCGCGGACGAAGCGATTCGATTCGATTGGCAAGGCCTGGTCGCCGAAGGTGCCGCCGTGAATCTGTTTGCGCGCCACGGGTCGGTGTTGTCGACTGCGCCGGTGGCCGGGATTGTCCCCGGTGTTGTGCGTCACATTGTGGTGACAAATGCGCCGTCGGAAGAGGTAAACGAAGCCGTCGCGGAACACACGTTTGCGCTGATGATCAGCCTTTCTCGTCGGATTCCAGAAGCCGATGTGTTTTCCAAAGCCAAGAAATACGTCGGTTGGTCTCCAACGCATTTCATGGGACCGATCCTCACAGGAAAGACGCTTGGAATCATCGGCGCGGGACGAATTGGTGCTTCAACGGCCGGCGCCGCGGTGAACGGGTTGGGAAGGAACCTGGTTAATTCCGCATGAAAGGGAAACCCGAACTTGAAAAGGAACCCGGAGCCCAACGCATGACCATGGAAAAGCTTCTCGCGACCGCAGACTTTATCTC
>JAGPDK010000320.1 GCA_018057605.1 Kofleriaceae bacterium
TGAACATCAGCGTGCCTGTAAGCGCGCCGGCGTCGGCCCCGGAGTTAAAGCTCAGCACGGCAGGCGCATCCAGTGCCGCCGCGCCTTGGGCAGCGTCTCCACTCACGGTCCATACGCCTTGTGCGGCGATCGTCGTTGGCAACGTCGGGCCGCCGAAGCCTTCGAAGAACACGATGCGTTCAGCGACGCCAGGGTACTGGTCGCAGACGCCGGTTACGCCATCGCTGTCAGTATCACTGTTGCTGGTTACTCCGCCCTCAATTGGGCAGCTGTCACAAACGTCGCCTATCCCGTCGAGGTCTTCGTCGTGCTGGTTGGCGTTAGCCGCGCTAGGGCAGTTGTCACAAGCGTTGCCGCGCAAATCACCGTCGGTATCGACTTGATTGATGTTACCTTGATTGGGGCAATTATCACAAGCGTCGCCTCGGCTATCGCCGTCAGCATTGCCTTGGTCGCGGTTAGCGACGGTTGGGCAATTGTCTTGTTCATTAAGAATGCTGTCGCCATCCAAATCTGACGGACTGCCATCGAGCTGGACGGTCGCATCGTTGGATCGACCATCAATGTTGTCGTTGGGGCCGTTGGGACTGTAGCAACTCATCGCCAGCAGCCCAACGAAAGCGAAGACCCAGGCGAAGTGCTGATACGGCCTCATGACGTAGTTCGAGCGTAGCACTGTCATCGGCGGATTTCGAATAAGAAGTGAACGGGTTTGCACCCTTAGGACTTGTAACTAAATTACTGAGCCAATATTTGGGTCGAGCCGCGTGAAGGGCAAGGCGTGAAGAAGGAGCATACCCGTCGGTATGTGACTGACGAGCAACGCGGCCAGTCACGATGGATCGGCACAAAGAAGGGTCAGTAATTTATGCCCAAGTCCTTAGGCCCACACCGGGCCGGTCGTGGTCCATGGCACCCAAGCCAACACCAGCGCATCAACAGCGATGTCGGCTTTGCGTGGGGCGATTTGGAGTGGCTCCAAGATCAACTGCGACGGTGCGATGGTAGTTTGCAACACGGCGATTTCAGTTTCGAGTTCGGTTTGCAACTCGGTCAACGCTTGTTCCAATTGTTCGGCTTGATCTTTGGCGCGCAAAACATCGCCACGTTCTTTGGCGGCTTTGCTAGCCGATCGCGCCGCCGTGCGCACACGCGAAATGTTAGCGGTCGAAGCAACTTTGCGGCCGAACAGGGCACCCAAAATGCCCGCACCCATCGATAGCGCGGTGTCGGTGGTTTGTGCAGCCGCTTGCGACTGTTCGAGTTCAACTTTGGCCGTTGCTTTGTCTATTTTGGCTTCGAGGGTCGCAACTTTGGGCGCGTACTTTTTGCGCAGCTTGTCGACGCTAACATCCCGTGCTGCACGTGCTGCATCGGTCAAGCGAATACGGAATTCGCCTTCGGATTCACCGAGCTGCGACGTAGCTTTGAGCGCCGCACAACGAAATAGGGTTAGTTTGCGGTTGGCGTACAGAAAGTTTTTCGCCGACGTTTGGAAACCGCTGTAGCTTGCAGCGCTTGCAGCGGCCGCACCAAGTGCAGCGAATGGCACAGCGTCGCTTGCCGTTGCAACCAGGGTCGGCGCGGCTGTGGTGACGATCGCATTGCTCCAATCTGGCGCGGGATCGTCGGCGCCAACCGGTAAGATGCAGGCGACGTTCTGCCAACTATCGACGCCAGCTTTGCTGTCAACGAAATGCAGTTGCACCTGCGCGAGCAGTGCAGGTTTGTAGCCAAAGCCTGCCGGCATTTTCGCTTGCACAAATACTTCTTTGATTGCCGGTGGTAATGCTGGTTTAAACTTGCCACCGGGCGATGGCTCGACGGTTCGTGCCACAGCGGCTGGCACGGGCACGAATGGCGCTGCGGCAGTTGGCGCACTTCGACTCGCTTGGCCATCGCGCAGTCGTGTGATTTGTTCGCGCGACAATGGCCCGGGCAAATACGACATGGCAAAACGGCTTTTGATTAGCACCGGTGCATTGTCGTGCACGTTATTTACTAGAAACACGCGGCTCTCCAGCGCTGACATCATTTTTTCAAGTGCTGCGCGGTCAAGCGATGTGCCACCAACCGCCGCCGCACCTTCGAGCCCGTCGAGCAAACGCTGCTTGTCGCGGTCGGTTTGTAACCGGCCGATCATCCATGTCCCGCAATTGGCGAGCCCTTTGTAATCAAGGTCAACAGGATTTTGCGTTGCTAACATAATACCCAAGCCAAACGCCCGAGCTTGTTTGAGCAACGTGAGCATGGGCAATTTGCTGGGCGGGGTTGCGGTGGGCGGGAAGTAGCCGAAGATTTCATCCATGTACAAAATGGCGCGGAGCGACGACGAACCGTTTTGTGAGCGCATCCAGCTGACTACTTCGGTGAGCAGCGATGAAACAAAAAACATGCGTTGCGCATCGTCGAGGTGGGCCACTGAAATTACCGAAATGCGTGGTTGGCCGCGAGGCGTCCACAGCAACTTGGCAATTTCCATCGGTTCGCCTTGGGTCCACACCGCAAACGCCGGGGATGCGATTAGTGTATTGATCCGCATCGCCAAGCCAAAGCGATCCTTGGGTGGATAAAACGTATCGAGGTTCATTACGCCGATTTGGGTAAAGCCTGGAGTTTGAATTTGGCCAATCAGCGTCGGCAAATTGAGGTCTTGTCCGGCCAGCCAGGCGTTTTGCACAATCGTTGCAAGCAGCACGTGCTCGCGCCCGGTCATCGGATCTGACTCGACCCCCAGCAGCGTCAACAAACTGGACACTGCGCCACTTGCGCGCTCGCGCACCAGTTCAGCATCTTGGCGTTGCGCCGTGCTTGGTGCGGTTAACGCGCGCAGCACGGCGAGGGGCACACCGAACGACGCACCGGGCGTGTACACGGTCACTGGTGCCGCGGCCCGCAGGCGTTCGATCCGCGCGCCATCTTGGTGCCAGTCACCGAGACCTTTTTGCCAGTTGCTGGCAGCTTCAGCGCCAAGTGCGTCATTGGTAATGCCGCGGCGCTGGGCTTCGGAGCTATCGACCCACGGTGCAAAATCTTCGCCGCGTAGTTGCGGAAAGGTGAGGGCCAAGTTGGCCAAATCGCCTTTGACATCGATGGCCAACACCGGCACACCATCGATCGCTGCTTCTTCAAGCATGGCGATACACAGGCCAGTTTTACCGCTGCCCGTCATGCCCACACAGATTGCGTGGGTCGTGAGATCTTTGGCGTCGTACAAATACGGCTCGGCGCCGGTGGTCTTGCTGCCCAAGTCGTAGGGCTTGCCGAGGTAAAAGACGCCAAGTTTTTCGTAGTCGATCATCGCGCGACGACCCTACACCGCCGCGTGCGAAGTTCGCACGATTTGCGCTTATTGAACGACGATCGTGCCGGTGAAATTGTGCGGCGTGCACTTAAATGCGTACGAGCCTACGATATTAAATTTGAAGCATTTGGTGGCGCCAAAACCGGTATCAAAGCCTTGGCCAATGGAGTTCACATCGTGGCTGGAGCCGGCGGTCATCACGAATTTAACTACTTGGTTGACGGCAATCGTCGACGACGCGGGCGTGTACGCAAAACCAGTCGTGGTTACCGTCGCGGTTGGGGTGGCGCTGGCACATGGCACTTCGGTTGCGATGCCACCCGCGCTGTCGACGAGTTTGGCTGCGTCAGGCGTTGCCGTTGAATCGCTGCCGCAACCCACGAGGGCGGTGGCCGTGATGCTGGTCAAAACTACTGCTACCAAAATATTGGAGTGTTTCATATATGTGATTCTTACAACGCCGCCCCGCGCCTGCGTTATGTTGTTGGTAACAGAAATATTCGGCGATGGTTATTTGTTGGGTTGGCCCAACGGCGAGGTGATTGGTTGATCATCGTCGTTGGTTATCGACGCGGGCTCGACCTCGGGCCCGGTCGGGGTGGCTTGGTTGGTTTTGGCAGGGGCGGCTTTGACGCTAGCCGCCGAATCGATCGCTTCAACGCCTTCGCGTCCGGTAATCTCGGTTGCTTCCGCGCCCAGCCGTGCGCCACGACGGCCGCGTGGTGTATGCGCAAACTGTTTGCTTGCACGGCCTGAGCGGGCGCGGTCCACCACTTGGTAGACAATCACTTTGTCGCCGGCGGCAACGACGGTTTTGGCCGACTTGCGGTTGATCCGGGCCATGTCGTACGCGGTAAGGCCGAAGCGTCGACCAATGTCTTCGAATGATTCAGCCGCGGTGGGTGAATATTCGATGCGCGCGCGCCCGACGCGTTCCTCTGAAATATCGAGATGCTCTTTGGAGCCGCGGGTTACGATCATCAATTGGCTGTCGTCGAGCAATGTCAGGTTGGCGCGGGCTTGGTCGAAATTTTTTCCAACAAATGCTTGCACGATCATTTTGGGATGCAGCTTGGCGTCAGCGTCGAGTCCGTTCCATTCAGCTAAACGTTTTTTGGCAACGCCGAAGGCACGTGCGAGCCCAGGCAGGGTATCGCCGATGACCACACGATAAAATACCCGTTGGTGGTCCGCCACGGTGGCGTCTTTGTCGGGCACCGCGACGACCATGGGTTCGCCACGCTTTTGGTCATTGCCTGAATTTTGCAAATCAATGCGGGCTTTGGCTTTGTTCTTGGCGCGCAGTTCTGCTGAAATTTTTGGCACGACCAAAATCGTGCCGCCATCGATTTCTGATTCGTGCGTGATCTCGTTGAGCTCGCGCAGCCGTTTAGTTGGCATCGCAAATGTGGTCGCAATGTCTTCGAGGCGCTCGCCGTGGGCAACTACGTAGGCGTCGAGGCCATCCCATTCCGAGCGCAGGTCAGCGAGCTTGCGCGCAAAGTCTGCACTGCTGCCGTGCGGCACACGGACAACATAGTTGGCTTGGCTAGGCGGCGTGCGGCCACGTCGCAAATGGGGGTTGAGCCGCTTCACTTCGTCGAGCTTGGCGCCCACCGCACGCGCGATCACGGCGAGTGGCACCGACGTTGGCAGGGTTACGGTTTGCCAATTTTCGGCAGGTAACTCGGTGACCTTGTTGAAGCCAAACGTCGCCCTGTTGTGGCCGATGATGGCCGCGGCAATCGCTTTGGGTACATACAGCGTGGTTTCCCAGGCTAATCCGTTTTCGTATTCGCACAGTTGCCAGTAGTCGTTGGTGTTGTAGCGCGCGATCGAGCGCAGTACCGCACCATAGCCAGCGTTGAATGCGGCCATCGCAAGATGCCAATCGCCAAAGCGCTGATATAGGTCTTGCCAATACGCAACTACCGCGATGGTCGAGCGCAAGGGATCGCGGCGCTCGTCGACCCATCGATCCTGGGTTAAGCCATAGATGCGGCCGCCTTCGGGCATGAATTGCCACAACCCTGCGGCTCCGGCGTGCGACGAGTCGCCGGGATCGTAGGATGATTCAATCATCGCGACGTACAACAAGTCTTCAGGCAATTTGCCTTTGCGCAGGTTGTCGACGAGCAAGTCGCGATAGCGGCCTTGGGATCTGAGCCAGTCCGCCATGATGGCGTGGCCGCGCGGGTCATCTTTATAGAACAATAAGTACTCGATTAACCGCGGGGTCCAGCGTACCGGCAGGTCTGGCATGGCCAGGTTGTCCATCCACCCGAGTTCAGGGCTGAAATCACTGGGTTTTTTAAAAATCTTGGCGGTTGGCGCAGCACTCAACACCGGCGCCGCACCGTCGTCGACCCAGGGGCTGCCGGGCTGTTTGGGCGCGAACATCTCCAGTTCCAGCTCGCGCATACGATCCGCTGCACGCGTGCAATCTTCGCCCATGGGACAACCACGAATATCGCGTCGGCCGTCGAGCTGTTGTGGCAACGTTGGCATCGCGGCGGTGGTGGGCGGCACCGCTTGTACGCCTGGCATAACCGGGGCGCTGGCAAGCGTGCCGGAGGTGACGCCGGGCCGAGGCGCGCTCGGTTGCGTATGGCCTTGTGCCGCGTTGCCGAGCAGCACCGCAAACGCCCAGATACTCGGAATTACAAATCGTGCAGGACGCATAATCGGGATCATAGACCTAGGTCGTGGCTTGCTCCAACTTTTAGGCCGGTGGCGGCCCTGACCCGTAGGCGCAGCGTAGGTGAAGCGGCGGGGATGGGATCCTCGCTAGTTGATTGTTGTGATTCGTGCTACGTTGCAAGCAATTAGCTAGGAGTCAGCCATGCCCGGTATGGGCGAATTAATCATTATTCTCCTGATTGTGCTCGTTATCTTCGGTGCCAGTAAGTTGCCTGGCATCGGGGCCGCGCTCGGCAAGAGTATTCGCAATTTTAAACAGTCATCAAACGGCTCAGCCGATGACGAAATTGAAGTCAAAAAGACCGCTGCGCTCGAAGGCAAAGCGGCCAAAGAACTAAAATCTGGTGACGGCGACAGCGACTTCGAAGAAGTCGTAGTGCGGCGTCGCATCAAAAAAGACGCATCGTAAGCGTAACGGTCGGCACGGGCTGGCGCGGGTGGCCAAGGCGACCGGCGCGCACCAAGCAGAATTTTAGGTATTACTCGTTCTGATTGCTGCCATCGTCGTCGCGTTTCCAAAAGCGCAGACGGCTCGGCTTGTCTTCTTTGTTGTCGTCTCGACTGTCGTCGTCGGAGACTTTGCTTTTCGCATCGGCCTTCGCATCGGCTTTTGTATCGCTTTTGCTGTCGCGCTTGAGCCGTACCGACGATTTTATGTCTGGCTCAGCACCGCCAAAGCGCTCGCTATTTGGGATGAAACGAACTTCAGTTTTGATTTCGAACGACAACGTGGTGAGCAGTTTGGCAATTTCATCACCTAGGTTGATATGCTCAAGAAACTCTCGGGTTTCGCGCGCAATCACTTCGAGCACTTTGTCTTTGGTG
>JAGPDK010000321.1 GCA_018057605.1 Kofleriaceae bacterium
GACTTTCGCCGAGCATACGCCGTCGATGTTTGGCCGCGGCATTGGCGGCGCGTTCAATGACGATGACTTCACGTCCGACGGCTGACGTTGCTGCCGGTGTCGGCACGGGCACGGGCACGGGCACGGGCACGGGCACGGGCACGGGCGCGGGCACGGGCACGGGCACGGGCACGGGCACGGGCACGGGCACGGGCACGGGCACGGGCACGGGCACGGTCCGCAACGCCACCAAATCCGCAGGACTTGGCACCGCCGCAACGGGTGGACCTGCTGTAGCCACAGCCGCGCCGACCACGAATGTGGTTGCCGCAACAGCAAGCGCAACTTGTTTAGTCCAAACGGTCATCGTTACCCCACGTAACGGGTGACGACGCGTGCGATCCACCGCACTGACTCCACCCGAGGTTGCCAACTGACCGGTGTCCTGACTCCTAGATCATTCTCGGTCGACGCCTTCCCAGTTGCCGAAGCTTCCAGTGGCTGCGATGCTACCTGCGTAGCAAAGTGTCGACGTTGTCCCTAGTTACAGTAGCGGGGGCTGTGCCGGGGTCTAACCGGCTTCCCAAAATCAGTTGGATGTTTGTGTCGTATGTGTTGCGCTAAAGCCTCGAAAAAATTCGTTCACTTCATAGTCCCGGCCTGCAGCGGAAGTCAAGGCACGCGGCCGCCCCTTGGGAGACGGCCCGGGCCTGACATAAGCAATTGACGGCGCACGGTATCCGGCTCATCATGAACACATGACTACAACGGGGTGTCAGCCGTCCGGCATTGGGACAATTTCAACTGATTTTGGGTATCAGCTGCCCGCGGGCCGGACACCTTCGACCGATTCGCGGCCTCAGCCGTCCGCGCGCGGGTATCAGCCGTCCGCGCACCGGACACTTTGCGTAGGTGCGATGCTTGCCGCCACCGCCTTAGGCATGCTCAACGGCTGCAACAGCGATGGCCCGGTCGTTAACGGTGATGCGGTGCGCAATGATGCATTGGGCAATGGCGATGGCCGCCCGGCCGACGCCCGTTCAGCCGACGCCCGACCCAATATCGACGCCGCCAATGGGGTCGGGGAACCCGCCGAACTTGCGGGCATGACGCTGTATCACAACCAAGCTCGGCTCGCCGAAAACGCAAATCCGCCGTTGCCGCAACTAACCTGGGATCCCGCCCTCGCCGTCATCGCCGCCAATTGGGCCGCCATGTGCCGCGATGTCGACCCACCGGTCGGCCTGATCGACCACAATCCCAACCGCAGCGCGACCTATCCGACGTATGTCGGCGAGAACATCTACGGCGGCGCGAGCAGCGCCAAAGCCGCCGTCGATTTATGGATGGCAGAAAAGCCTAACTACAACCTCGCCGCCAACACCTGCAACGGCGTATGTGGCCACTACACGCAAATCGTGTGGCGCAAAACCCTCAAAGTTGGCTGCGCCATTTCGCACTGCCCAAGCCTACGATACAGCGACTCCATTATTTGCAACTACGGCCCCGGCGGCAACTTCAACGGCGAGCGCCCGTACTAGATTCCCATTCACAGCATCTCCGTGTACGTTATCAAGATGTTGATACCCCGTACTCGTCGATTTTTCGCTGCTGTCGCAACCACGTTGCTGTTAGCGGCATGCTCAAAATCCGCGCCGACAACCGGCAAGTTCGCTGGTAAAAAACTCGAAATTTTTATCGGCACCGCGTCCAAACCGCCTACCGAACTCGCAGCGCAAACCTTTGAAAAGCTCACTGGTGCCACCCTTGAGCTGCACTTTGGCGGCTCGGGCAAGATGCTGGCCGACATGAAACTTGCGGGCCGCGGTGATCTATATTTCCCGGGCTCGTCGGACTACATGGCCAAAGCCAACGCTGCCGGCCTGGTCGATCCAACCACAGAAAAACGCATCGTCTACCTGATCCCTGCGATCAACGTCCCAGTCAAAAGCGACAAAAAAATTACCAGCCTCGCCGATCTTGCCCAGCCCGGCCTGCGCGTCGGCATCGCTCGGCCTGACACCGTGTGCGTTGGGTTGTACGCCGCCGAAGTGCTCGAACGCGCCGGCTTGTCCGCGCAAGTCAAACCCAATATCGTGACCTACTCTGAATCGTGCGAAAAAACCGCCACCCTGGTTGCGCTCGACACCGTCGATGCCGTCCTAGGCTGGGAAGTTTTCGAACACTGGGATCCTGAGCACATCCGCACCATCAAACTGCCCAAAGATCAGGTACCGCGCATTGGCTACATTCCGATCGCGATTGCCAAATCAGTCAAAGAACCGGTTGTGGCGCAGGCCTTTATCGACTTTCTACTTTCGCCTGAAGGCAAAGCCATTTACAAAAAATGGAATTACCTTACCACCGAAGCCGAAGCACGTGAGTTCACCTTGCCGACTACGCCCGTTGGTGGCGAATGGACGCTGCCAGCGAGCTGGGCCGTTGATCAGTAGGCCGCCAGCACTGGGCCACCGCCATCAAACTAACTGACGCGCCGAAAATCCAGGTCCACGCTGCCGCCACATCGCGAGTTCAGATTGCATACGCGGTAGCAACTCACGATGCTGTAACCGAAACGTCGACGGCATCAACGCGCCGAAGCCGTTGAGCGTAATCACTCGCGCCCCCGGCCGCAGCTGCGCCAACCGTTGCTGGGTTCGCGCAGCGTTGACCTGATACGCCAGTTCTCCGTCGGTGAGTGCCGCTGGCCCAGTCAGTGAAACTTCAAACGGATTGTAAAGATACAACGCGTCGAACGTGGTCCAGTCGAGATCAAACGCATCGCCGTGAATAAACTCCGCACGCTCGGCAACGCCCATCAGCTCCGCGAGCTTGCGCGCCGCTACCACCAACGATTCACTGAGTTCCACGCCAACCCAGGTACCCGGCGACGACAACGCGCCAGTGATGCACAACTTGCCAATGCCCGAACCCACATCCAGCACGCGCTCGTCGGCTTGCGGCGCTAACAGCGCGGCCACCCGAATCGCAACATCACTTGGAGTCCAATGCACCGCCGACAAATGCTTCAATTCCGGCGGCACCAAACGATCAAACGCAGCGTCCGAATTGATCGGCAAAGCGCGGCGTCGACGATTGCGATCTTGCTCACTCACGGTAGATCGCCTGGCTCATCGCTTGGTTCATCGCCTAATTCAACAGCCAATTCATCAGCCATGATCGAATACGTTGGCCGATTTTTCACCCATAGCTCAAGCCGATCACTGCCGTACGTGTGTTCGCTAATCATGTCGTAGCCCATCGGGGCCGGCCCGCCAAACCCATGATACGTAACCACGCGCGTACCAATTCGCGCTTGTCCCAAACGTTCACGCACAGCACTGACCCAGCGCACAAAATTCGATGGACAAAATTCGATCGTAAGATCAAGAAACCAATAGCCGTGATGCAACTGCTCGCCAAACGGATTAAAGAAATAAAAGCCATCAAAAATAGCCCAGTCAAGATCAAACGCATCGGCATGCACAAACTCAACATTTGCCAACCCATTACGCGCCGCTAACTCGGCGGCCACCGTTACCAACCGTTCGCGATATTCCACGCCCACAAACGTCGTCGCCGGCTGCGCTTGCGCTGCCACCAAACAAAACTTGCCGGCGCCCGACCCCACATCCAACACCCGCAGCCCTGGCGTCGGCGCCAACAACCGCGCTGCAAACTGCGCCACCGCCACTGGCGTGAAATGCACCGACGATTTGGTACGCAAGTGCGCCGGCAACTGGTCGTCAAACGTGTCGTCGTCCCAATGCGTCGTCGCGGTGTCGATGGCAGAAATCATGCAGGCTACGAACTTCGATACTTGCGTTGCAACGTGCGCACACTGATGTCGAGCCGATGCGCCGCACGATCAAGATTTCCAGCTTCCAAGGCTACTGCTGCTGCGATGGCACGATCGACAATTGTGGCTAAGGTCATCGAAGCATCAACATCAAGTGCCGCTCCTGCAAACGCTGCATCAGCCGACTGCATTAAATCTGGAGGCAAATCACGTGCGCCCACCTTTTTGCCTGCCAGCATGATCGTGACAAACTCGATTACGTTGCGAAGCTGCCGCACGTTGCCGGGCCAGTCGTACCGCAACAAAGCGTTGCGCGCATGCCGCGTGAGATGTGGCCGCTCACAATCGTGAATCGCAGAAAGTTGCGTCAAGAAAGCATCGATCAAAATGGGAATATCACGGCGGCGTTGCCGCAGCGGCGGAACATTTAAAATGATGCCTTGAATCCGATAATACAAATCCGGTCTAAACCGACCAGCGCGGACCTCTTGCTCAAGTGGCCGCAAGGTTGCAAGAACAATCCTCACGTCCATATCGAGTTTGGTTGTTCCTCCAACCCGCATAAACCGATGGGTCTCCAAAAATCTCAAAATCTTTGGCTGCAGCGTCAATGGCAATTCGGCCACTTCATCGAGAAACAGTGTGCCACCGCGCGCTGCTTCAATTTTCCCAACACCGCGCTCTGCCGCACCGGTAAACGCGCCCCGTTCATGGCCAAATAGCTCACTTTCAAACAACGCTTCAGGAATGGCCGCGCAGTTAATCGGCACAAACGAACCAGCTCGACGCGGTGAAAGATCGTGTAGCCGGCGCGCCATCACTTCTTTGCCTGAGCCACTCTCACCGATAAACGTAACCGTCACGTCTTTTTTGGCAACGGTGTGCAACGTGCGATCAAATGCCAGCATCGTAGGGTCGGCCATCACCGGGGCAAAAACCACCGCTTGACTTGAACGAGTACGACGGGCCACAACGTGCATCTTACGCGACCCATACGTCTAGTGCGACAAGTCCTGTCATTCTGATTATGCCAATTCGATAGGCCAGGCTGTTCGCAACGCATCGACTAAGTCCCAGCCAAAAACCGGTGCCGGTATCACCACTAGCCGCGGCGCATAGACAGCGGCCAACGCCCTAAACGTCCCGAGTTGTGGGGTCACAACTACAACTTGAAGAGAACGTGATGAAGACAACCAGGCCTGAACTTGTTGACGTGCGAAGGACGGCCCACTCGCCGTCTCACAAAACAACACGACAGCCCCGAACGCTGTTGGAGTGTCCACATGATCGCATACAAATGCATCAAAACCCGTCGCCACGAGATAGTTAACTAGCTCCTCACGAATCGCGACATCAGCAGCAACGATGGCAACCGCGCGGCGCACCACTACGACACGCCTTGTTGCACACCAAGGATGACGTAAACTTTTGGCCTACCTTTTGTCATGACTGCCATGTCGATTTTTCAGGTGTATCGGTTTGTAACCACACCACGAGTTCGGTGTCGAATCGTGCAATGGTTTCACGAAGCAAGATCCGAAACGTCGGCGGCATCACGCCACCAAAACCATTAAGGGTGACCACCCGTGTGCCCGGCCGGAGCAATGCCAGCCGACGTTGCGCCTCAGCCGATGCCACAGGATAGGACAGTTCCCATTTGCGGTCTGAGGTGCGCCCGCTCATGGCCGTTTCAAAAGGATTAAAAAAATACAACGCATCATACGTGGCCCAGTCCAACGCAAAAATGTCGCCATAGATCATCTGCGTGCGCGCGGCCACACCCAATTCCTGCGCGAGCTTGCGTGCACACACCACCAGTGGATTGCACTTCTCTACGCCGCACCAAATGCCTTGCGACGACATCGCCCCAATAATGCAGAGTTTGCCGATACCTGACCCCACATCCAGCACGCGCTCGTGCGCAGCGGGGGCCAGCAGGACGGCGACACGCACCGCCACATCCAATGGAGTCCAATGGACAGCCGAGAGATGGCGGATGTGCTGGGGCACGAGCCGATCAAATGCCGCGTCAGAGGCAATTTGCGTACCGCGTACCCGTTCCATCCACAACTTGCGGCTCATACAGCGCCCCGATAATCGTCATCAAGCTCGTAGTCGTAAGTTTCACGGGTTTTCTGCCAGAGTTCGACGCGATCCGAGCCAAACACTTGCTCGCTTCGCAAGTCATAACCCGCCGGCGCAGCACCTCCAAAACCATGATACGTCACGACCCTCGTGCCGATCCGCGCTGCCGCCAACCGTCGACGAACCGCGAGCACATACGTCACATAGCTTGCGGGATCAAACGCAATGCTGTGGTCGATGAACAAAAATCCACCATAGAGTTGCTCTGCAAAAGGATTAAAAAAGTAAAAACTATCAAACTTGGCCCAATCAAGATCGAATGCATTTGCATGAACAAATTCAACATTGGACAACCCCAGCTGTTGCGCCAAGTTGGTCGCAACAGTTACCAGCTTCCCTCGAAATTCAACGCCTACAAAATGCGAGCCCGGACATTCACGCGCCGCAGTGAGGCAAAACTTGCCGGGCCCCGAACCCACATCCAAAACCCGTGTGCCAGAAACCGGCGCCAGTAAGCGGGCAGCGTGTTGAGCTACCGACAACGGCGTAAAATGCACAATCGATTTCATGCGCAGGTGCAGCGGCAAATGAACATCAAACGACTCGTCATCAGCAAACGCGTCGCTCAACACCGGCTCGACGATGCCAACACTACCTAGATTGTCCATGCACACGGTTAAGCAACATGCGCGCCAACTAAAATATTCAACGAAAACAGCGCCCTAGGAATAGAGCGACAGAAATTCCTGATTAAGTCGGCCAACAACCGCAAGAAAACGACAAAATGTCGTGCATCACTGAAAATATTGAAGCGGAAACGACATTTCGGCTCATGTGGCATGGCAATTTAACGTTCAACATGTCACACGCAGCGTGCGATGGCTGGGGCCGAGTGCTGGTTCTGTAGCTACACCAACAACCACGGCTCTTGATCTGCCGGCATTTCGCTC
>JAGPDK010000322.1 GCA_018057605.1 Kofleriaceae bacterium
GTCGGGCCTTCGCCAAGCGTGATTTCATCGCCAACAGCGCGGGTTAATAAGGCCCGACCCAACGGTGATTGCGGTGTGAGCACAATGAGTTCACGTGCGTCGGTTGCGGTGCGGTCGAGCAGGGTGGTGCCGCCGCCGGCAGGGGCCATCCAGTAGGTTGCGGTGCGACCGTCCTGTTGATCGCGTACCACCGCGAGCGAGCCGATCCGCACCGGCCCGGTAGGATGCGGTGCGACGGACATGGTCGTGACGGTCGCTAACCCGGTTTCTAACTCGGCCACGCGTTGCGCTTGGCCACGCGCAACATACGATTGTTCCAGCCCACGCGTGTCTTTGCTGTTTTCCGCTTTGGCTTCAGCGTGCGTGGCACCTTCGATCGCGGCGCGATACGCCGCATGTGCCGACGCCAACGCAGTCTGAAGTGCTTCGATCAATAATCCACGCAACGCGACTTTGCGGCTGCGCACGGGATCCGCGCGCGGCTCCGTTGCGCGGTCGGCATGGGGGCCCTCTGCGAGGTTGTGCGCGTTGCTCTGTACGAGCGCCGCACCCACGTTGTCCGCTCGGGCGATGCCGAGCTTTTTCGACGCCGATGGCCGAGCTTTTTTCATATCGTTGCCGCACACCATAACTCAGCGTGTGCGGTAGCGGCACGGCCCGGCATTTTTCACACTCACCAGCGTCAACCGCGATTCACAATCGGGGGACTATGCGAACGCAAGTACTTGATTTTACGCGCGTGCGTCGCGCTGATGACGCGTTACAGCGAGTTGCTCAGGCTGGCCTTGGTCTCGCAATTCAACGGCTTGTCCCCGTTTTGTGGATCTTGACGGACGGCCAACAGGGCGGGGGTGGCTGCCGCGGCATGGTGCCGCGGTGGCGTTTTTTTCGGCGCTGGTTCCTCCCCTGGCATTGGTGCCCCGTGACTTCGCAGCGACGCCGAAAAAAGGAAACGGCCACACCACCATTGGTGCGGCCGCTCCAGCCTTCCTCGATTTCACGGACTCGCGATCCGTTCCTCGAACTTGTTGTGGCCGTGCCTGCACTGAGGCGTGGCGTGCGGCACTGGTTACAGGCTTTGGCCAGAAAACGTTGCGGTGGCGAGGTTGGCATCGACGCCCGCGTAGCCGAGCTTGCCGGCCCAGGCGCCGCGGGTAATCTTGTCGCATTTGTGATCGTTGTTCGAATCGCTGCATTTGGCGGTGCCGTTGATTTTGAATTCGAGGGCAGCCGTGTCAATCGCGTTGATCTTGTTGTAGATGGCGTTTGCGGCCAGGGTTAAGCCACTGTTGCACGCGCTTTCAAAGGCACTGGGCGAGTTGATTTCGAGCGCCGCAGCGATTTGGATGCCGACTTGTTGGCAATCGACCAGGGTGACGAACAATTCGTTGAGATTGCGCGCTTGCGAATCAACCAGCGGAATAATGGCTTCGTCGAGGGCGATGCGCACCACTTTGCCGTAGCTCAGAGGCAAGGTGTGGTCGTTGATGGTGACTTTGCCGCTGGTGTCGAGCTTGATGCCGACGCCGTTGGTGACAACATTGGGGGTGTTGTAGTCGGCGAACACGAAAGGAATTTGGTTGTTTTGAATTTTTAATTCGACGCCGATCACGGTGTGGACCGAGGTCAGGGCACCGGGCGCACCGGCGACATTAAGTTCCGAGAGCAGGCCGAAGTTTTTGGTGGCGTCGTCGAGGGTGGCGCCGATGAGTTTCATCTTGGTGACGAAATCTGGGGCAAACGCAACCAAGCGGTCATTGAGGTAGCCCGATACGAACGGCACCGCACCTTGCAGCGCGTTCTTGAGCGAGCCTGCGGGCATTTGCTCCAAGGCTTTCATAATGAGGTATTCGGCCGGATCCGAGGTGCCATTGGTGGCATCGACGATTTCGCGGAAGACATCGCCAACGGTGCCGGGCATGTTGGCGGCGATGTCGAATTTGCTGTTGATTTCGTAGCCCCCGCCCATCGACAGGTTGGTGACGTCGTCGGGCCCGGTTGGGTTATCAGGGTTGGTTGGGTCGTTCCCGCCTGGTGCATCAGCGGCACAAGCGGCCATGGAACCAAGAGCAAGAAGCAGTGCGGCGGTGGTGATATTGCGAGTTTTCATGGCGAGGTCTCCGGTAGCGAGGATGGGCAGTTGCGGTAGCTGCCAGTCACTACTGCAGCGCTTGTGCCACCTTCAAGTTGCATTGCAGATCGGCAGAGGATTATATGAAATCAGCCAGTTATATTGATTCTGCGCTGGCGACACCGGCCGTCTGGCCACGGCGCTAGCCGGCGTCCGGCGCTGCGTTGAAGCCTTTGGCCTGAGCGATAACAGACCGTGCCTGCGACCGCTCTGCCGCCCCGGGGCCACCGTTGCGTTGTGACCGGCCACGCCGAAAAAGGAAACGGCCACACCACCATTGGTGCAGCCGCTCCAGCCATCCTCGATTTCACGGACTCGCGATCCGCGTCCTCGAACTTGTTGTCGCCGTGCCTGCACCGCGGTGAGGCGTGTGGCGTTGGGCAGGGGTTACATGCTCTTGCCAGCGAAGGTTGCGGTGGCGAGGTTGGCATCGACGCCCGCGTAGCCGAGCGTGCCGGCCCAGGCGCCGCGGGCGATCGTGTCGCATTTGTCGTCGCGGTTAGCGTCGCTGCATTTGGCGGTGCCGTTGATTTTGAAGTCGAGGGCAGCTGCGTCAATGCCGTTGATCTTGTTGTAGATGGCGTTCGCGGCCAAGGTTAGGCCACTGTTGCACGCGCTTTCAAAGGCGCTGGGCGAGTTGATCTCGAGGGCTTCGGCGATCTTGATGCCGACTTGTTGGCAATCGACCAGGCTGACGAACAATTCGTTGAGATTGCGCGCTTGCGAATCGACCAGCGGAATGATGGCTTCGTCGAGGGCGATGCGCACCACTTTGCCGTAGCTCAGCGGCAAGCGATGGTCGTTGATGGTGACTTTGCCGCTGGTGTCGAGCTTGATGCCAACGCCGTTGGTGACAACATTGGGGGTGTTGTAGTCGGCGAACATGAAAGGAATTTGGTTGTTTTGGATTTTGAATTCGACGCCGGTCATTGTGTGAATCGAGGTCAGGGCCCCTGGCGCGCCGGAGACATTGAGTTCCGAGATCAGGCCGAAGTTTTTGGTGGCGTCGTCGAGGGTGGCGCCGATGAGTTTCATCTTGGTGACAAAATCTGGGGCAAACGCGACCAAGCGGTCATTGAGGTAGCCCGATACGAAAGGCACGGCACCTTGCAGCGCGTTCTTGAGCGAGCCTGCGGGCATTTGCTCCAAGGCTTTCATAATGAGGTATTCGGCCGGATCCGAGGTGCCATTGGTGGCATCGACGATTTCGCGGAAGACATCGCCGACGGTGCCGGGCATGTTGGCGGCGATGTCGAATTTGCTGTTGATTTCGTAGCGCCCGCCCATCGACAGGTTAGTGACGTCGTCGGGCCCGGTTGGATTATCGGGGTTGTTTGGGTCGTTCCCGCCTGGTGCATCAGCGGCACAAGCGGCCATAGAACCAAGAGCAAGAAGCAGTGCGGCGGTGGTGATATTGCGAGTTTTCATGGCGAGTGTCTCCGGTGGCGAGGATGGGCAGTTGCGGTAGCTGCCAGTCACTACTGCAGTGCGTGTGCCATCTTATTGTTGCACCGCAGCTTGGCATTTGATTGTATAAAATCAGATAGTTAGGCAATCTGCGAAGCGGCGGCAGTGGACGGATGGCAACTGCGATAGCCGGAGACGGATGATGCCCTGGTGTCGCTTGGCCGATCCTGAAAAGGCTTGCATCGGTGCTGCTGACGTTGAGTAGCGCGGGGGCTGTGGTGGTCCGTCGAGGGCGGCAAACCCGGTGGAAATCTGTGCTGGCAAACCGTGCGTGCGGCCCGACGGGTGGGGCGATCGCTACGTCAGCGCTGGGCGGATCTGGCGCTATCTAATGATACGCGCGTCCACGCACTCTCAGACCGGCATGCTACCAAGCAGCAATGTCGTCCAATGCCTCGTCCAGCGCGCGTAGTGCGGAGCTGTCGCTGCAGGCGCAACCGTTTGCGGATGACCTCATTGATGTTGCGGCGGTAAATGCGGACGTATCTGATGTGCTCGCTGCTCGCATTGAAGCGGTGGCGGGGACTGCCGCTGGCCCCACGGCCAAAGTGCCGTTGACACGGGCGTATGCGGTGTTAGGCGCGGCTGGTGGTGGCAAGACGCATCTGTTTGCACGGTTGCGGCATCGCAGTGGTCGCCGGCCTTCGTTGGTGCTGCTGCGGCCGTACTTCGGGCTTGGCATCTCGCCGCGCGATGTTTTGGCTGCAACGATTGATCAATTGTGTGCGGGCACCCAACTCACGGCGCTGACTGCGCATTGGGTGGGCGACGGTGCGGGCCTGTCCGCCACCGAAAGGGCGCGTCAAGTTGAGCAAGGCGTGCTGCGCATTGTTGAACGCTTGCCTCACGCCGAGCCCGCCGCGCATATTATTACGGCGCTGTTTACCGTGGCCGGGCGGGTCGGCGCTGAACGATGGGCCGAACTCGCATGGTTATCTGGGCGTGAGCCGCGCTCGGTTGCCGACCGCATGCTGAACGAAGGCGATGTGTTGGTATTGCTGCGGGTGTTGGCGTGTATCGCTGCGCCGATCGCACCGTTGGTGATTGTGTTTGATCAGTTAGAGAATCTTGCCGGCGATAGTGATACCCGCGTGTTGGCGTACGGCAACGTAATTGCCGAATTGGTAGATACTGTGCCGGGCTTAACCATTGTGCAGCTGGCGGTGACTCACGAGTGGACGCAAAATATTGCGCCGCGTTTGAGCTTGGCCCAGCGGTCGCGGGTCGCCAATGATCTGATGGTGATTCATGCACCGAGCCGTGGCCAGCGCGAAGCGTTGTTGCGTGCCTGGCATAGCAGTTTGTACGGCGGCGCGGGGCCAGCATTCCCATTGCCGCTCGCAGCGCCTCGGTTGGAAACCTTGTTATCCGACGTTGAAATTACGCCGCGGCAATTGTTGGCGGAGTTGTTGGATGCGAGCAACGGCATTCAACGCGCAGAGGTGCGGGCGCTCGAGGCGGTGGGCGCCAGCGTGCCGGTGCGGCCGGGTGCCGGCGCGACCGCCCCGGGGAATGGTGCGGCCTCGGTATCGGCGGTTGCCCCGGGTGCGCCAACGCCAGCAACTGGATCGGGGGCAATGACCGGGAATCCGGTGGCCGCAGGGGCAGGGACGGCGCCAATGCCTGCGCCGATAGCTCGGGCGAATCGGATGAATTCGCCACCGGCGCCGAGTATTGCGCATGTCTGGCAATATGAGACCGAGCGCATTGCCGATGAACTCGCACGTCGGACCAACGAACAGTTACCTTGCGACGATATCCAATTGGCCGAAGCGATTAGCGCGGCGTTGTCATTTGTTGACGGGATTTCCAGCGCGACGCGGCAAGAACGTAGCCATGTCATTATCGATGTGCGCGCTGCTGATCCGCGCGCCGCAAACAATCCTCTCCTGCCTTGTACCTTGTTGTTTATCACCGGCTTGCATCATAGCTCGGTCGTCGCGGCGTTGAACAAAGGTATTGAGCTGGCCAAACACGGGCGTGTGGTGTTGGTCCGCGAAGCTCGGTTTCCATTGGCTGACACTTGGGCGTTGGTACACGAGCGTCGCGCCGAATTTGACCGGCTGACCAATACCGACTGGTTATGGCTGGCCCCGGCCGATGTTTTACAAAGCGTTGCGTTGGCCGAGTTGTTTAGCCAGGCGCGGGGCAAACGTGTCCGGTTATCGGACGGTAGCACGCCGTTGCCGATGGACGCTGTCGTTGATGGGTTGCGCCCGTTGCTCAAACCCGTTACATGGTCGATGGTCGTGCGTATCGTTGGTGAACCGTTGGTGTTACCCGCGGTCGCCGTCTCAGTGGCGGCGGCGGCGGCCACGGCCGTGCCGCAGTCGCGCAGCTTCCAAGCGCCGCCGCTAGCTCCCGCTGCCTCGACCGGATGGATTCGGCAGGCCCGCTCGCTGGGCGTGGCCGCAGCCAAAGATGCCTGGCGCAAATTGCGTCGCGGCTAACTGTCCGCTACGCGGACAGCTGATACCCGCGCGGACAGCTGATACCCGCGCGGCGGCTGATACCCGCGCGGCGGCTGATACCCGCGCGGCGGGCGGCCGCGGCGGGCGGCTGATACCTGCTTGGAACTGTCGCGCCGAGCAGGTGGCACGCGGTTGGCCAGGGTGCAAGACGTGAATTTTCTGACCTTAGGTGTGGCGCCTGACTCATTCGAATATACCCTCTCCTGATGAAAACAAGCGTCGCAATTTTTTTGGTTTCGAGTCTGTTGCTGGGTTGCAAAGCCGAGGTCACGGTAGGCGCCGGCGAAGCTGTCAACGTCACGGTGAATTGCGTGACGGTTGCAGATCCAGCGGTTGACTGCGAGCTCAATCAGACGCAGGGCAAAGGTGCCGCACAGGTTTGTTTCGATTTCTCGGTGACCTGCGCTAACGGTGCGGTCGTGAAAGCCGAACGCAGTTGTGGCAACGTCGCCGATGGCAAGATTTCCAAACTGCGAATCCCAGGCGACAAACTCACGGGGATGGACAAATGTGGGGGCGACGGCGCCCCGATCGGCAAGGTCGAAAATCTCAAAATCACAAGGATGTGATCGGGCCTAGTGAATCGTCAGGCCGGCGTACAAAATCGAGGGTTACGGCCGTGCGCCCTGCGATGTTGTAACTTGCGCGTGACGGTGCGTCATGTTGCGCCCAATCAACATTACTGCGACGAGGTAGTGCTTTGAGGTCGCGATCTAATGCGCGTCGCGCGGATCGG
>JAGPDK010000323.1 GCA_018057605.1 Kofleriaceae bacterium
ACCCCATGCAGCGCAACACAAATTCGCGTTGCGTAACATTGCCACCGGTGCGCAGCGAGCGTGCGGCAACCTGGGTTCTGGTAACCATACGGGACACTGTAGGTAGCGACTGTGAGGTACGGCGTTGGGTCGTCATGCCTGGTTACATTGCAACCAAGGTGCCATTCTTATCATATTTGAATTATTGAGCTATTCATCGATCGCGGGCGGCGGGACACAGTCGTGTCGACAGCCAGCCGCAGCGTGCAACGCCGACGTAGCGCCATGAGCCAGCCTCGCATTGCCAAGGTGTTGCAAGGTGGCTGTCAGGCGCGGCGATATGATCGCGAACTGCGAGGATCAGGCCGTGGCCATTTGCATGGGCCATTGCTGGTCAATGCATGTCGTAGTGACGACCATATTCACCGCCGTAGCCATAACCGCCATACGATGTCGCCGGCCCAGCCAACTCGCTGACCTTTTTCTCGGTCCGCTCGTCAAGGTCGGCGCCTCGGCTACGTAACTGATTGGCTGCGGCGCTGCGCAGGTCGGCCGATGCCGACGCGTTGTTGATTAGGCCAATCAAGGAATCATCTACCTCGTCGCCGCCATTGTAGGAAGAATTGATAGCGGCTTGCGCGACTTGCGGATCACGATCTTTGATCAAGTCGGCCAGCATTTTGCTGCTGCGGTCGTCATCGCGCGAGGCGATCGAGTTGATCGCAGCGATGCGGTCGTCAGGCTTCCCACTGCGCGCCGCGTCGAAAATTGCTTGCTGCGCACGGTCACCGCCAACTTGGCCCAACGCCGACAAGGCCGAACTGCGCACATTGGAATCACTATCGCGAGTTAAGGCAACCAACTTATCCGTGCTGGCAGCATCGCCGTACTGGCCCAACACCGACACCGCAGCGGCACGCACTGAGGCATTGTTCGACGACAGCGCGCTTTCCAGCAGCCGACTAGCCGCGGGCGTCCGAGAATTCGCAAGCGACCAAATCGCTTGCGTCGCAAGCTCTTTATCGCTGCCATTGATCAGCTCGCCAGCTAGCGCAATGCCCTCGGGCGCGCCCGACATTAACAATTGATTGGCGGCCAACGCACGCACTTGCGGATCTGCCGAACGCGCAGCCGACAACAACGCGGCCTTTTCCTTAGGCCCGACGCCGTTTTGGGCCAGCGCATTGATCGCCGCCATGGCCAGATTTTTATCTTTGCTACCAATCGCGGTGAGTAACGCAGCTTTGGCGTCGGGCGTGCCCATGCGACCGAGCAATTGCGCCGCGTACCCGGCTTCTTCCGGCCGCCCTGACAGCAACGACTCCGACACCAATTTGGTCAAGGCTGGATCGCCTGGCCGGTTCTGAATGAGCATTTCCAGGGCGGTCATGCGCGCTTGACCACGACCCGCGTCGGCAATTGCCATAAGCGCATCAATGGCCGCCGGCTGACCGGAATCAGCCAACATCCGCATGGCATCCATGCGCTCGCTGCGCGAACCACCGCCAGCCATCTCGATGGTCAACTCGATCGCCGCCTTGTTGCCAGCCTTGAGCAAGCGCGGCAGCGCGATCCGCCGTTCTTGGCTCGTGCCATTTTTGACAACTTCGATCAGCGCTTGATCAACGTCGGCGCCCTGCATCATTTGCAGTTGCTGCAATGCGCCTGACCACTCGCCACGATCCGACAGCGCAACTTCAATAATTGCTTCACGCGCTAAGGCTCCACCGGCATTCGCCAACGCACTCGCTGCGGTCGGCGCAGTTTGCCGGTCACCGGTCCGCAACAGATCCGCTAGTACCTCAATCGCTTGATCGCCACCGATTTCGCCAATGGCATAAATCGCGGAGTAACGCAGCGTTTCGGAACCGGTCCGTGCCAGTTGGCTCAACGGAGGCAACGCGATGTCAGACGAAGCCCGGCCGAGTGCATCGATGGCGGCGCTGGCAGTTTGATAGTTGCCTGCTTCCGCGATTGCGACCAAACGTTTGGCCAGCGCGTCATCGATCTCATCGAGGGCGCGCATCGCCGTGTCGGCGATGCGCGTATCCGTGGCGTCGATAAGTCTTGCCAACGCCGCGCGTGTTAGCGGCGATTGCATACTGCCCAGGGCCCACACCGCCTGCGACGCCGACTCATAAAACTGCCCATTGGCCAGCGTAATCAACAGCGCGATCGCTTTGTCCGACCCCAACTCGCCCACCGCACGGATCGCGACACCCGACATTGGATCGCCGGCCTTTTGCGCCACGGCAAACAACATGCCTTCTGCCCGTTCGCTGTGGCTGGCGCCCAACGCATTGATCGCGGCACTCCGCACATTGGGGCGCTCATCCTTGGCGATGCTCAGCAATTCGTCGACGGCACGCTCGGTAGCAATGCGGCCCATCATGGCGACCACTTCTTCGGGCACGCCGCGCCGCGGATCACGAACCATGTCCTTGAGGGCCAGCACCGCATCGTCCGATCCGACCATGCTAAGCCGCCCCAAGATTTGAGACAGCTCGCGCGTGGATCGGGTAGCGAGCGCACGGTCAATGAGTTCTTGCTCAGAAACACCGAGCGCAGCTGCGTTAACATGCACTGGCCTTCGCAGTTGCTCGGCAAAGCTGCCACTACGGCTAACCGCGCCTTGGGTCGCTCGCACGTTGTGGGCGGCAGCGCCACGCTGGTACGCGGTGTACCCTGCGATAGCGGTAGTCGTCGCAAACAAGACAGACGCAAGCTTCCAGCGGTTGATGATCACAGGACTCCTAGGTGACAACTATAGTCTGTAACGAACGCTTTGACGCAACGATCCATTCCCTGCGCACATATCTTCCGACAACGCCGGTAACCTTGGGTTGCACGAATTTTGCGTTACCAACGTTCGCAGCCGGGGCAAATACGCGCCAAGGCCCCGGCCAGGCTGCACATAGCATTCATTACATCATTGAAATTGGTAAATTTTTACCGGCTACGACGACGCCGGCCTGGGCGACGTAACGCTACTCAGCGGCCGGCGCTGGGCCCGCGCCTTGCTCCGCACCTTCGGGGAAACTCAAGTACACGTAAAAGAATCCATCAGCCTCGGTGGCCGTGCGCACGGTGCCCACTTTCGCATCTTTGGCATTTTTGAACGTGATCCGGACGTCGATGCCAGGGGCCTTGCCTTTGACCACCTTGGCAACGATCCGAGCCAACGGATTGTCGAAAAATCGGGTATCGATCGGCCGTCGAGTGTTGGCGACTTGTTTACTCAGCCCACGCAACCTTACCGAAAGCACGCCGCCGTCGACGCGCTGATCGATTTCGAACGCGGCCGCGGACTGAAAAAACACTTCCGCGCCGCCATTTTTGCTAACGAACCCAAGCCACGACAAGCTGCCTTTGCTCACCGTTTGTTTTGGCCGTTTGCGGGCATCTTGGTTGAGCCCTGGGGCTACCCCGCTGTAGTCACCTTCGGCATTAGGCTGGCCACTAAGTCGAGCGCCAGATTTCACCTCATCCGCGAATGCCGCCCCCGGCGCAAGCAACGCAACCGAGCAAACTAGAGAACCGAGCATCGAACGAATTCGCATTGCGAGATCGTACGAAGGTCCGTAGCCAAGCGCAAATGTTATGTCGTGATTCTCGCCGGCTTCGTAATTTGCCCGACCGACCGCACCGGCGCAGTAGGCGGTGTTGCACTGGGATCGGTCACCACCAGCGGATCGCATGGCGCGTTGCACAGGGCGGTGCGCGCTTCGCCAACCAAAAATAACGAGCCCGCAACTACAATACGCTCGACACCCGGCCAAGCGCCGGCCAGGGCCAGCGCCGGCAATAAGCTTTCAGCGGACACTACCAACGGCGGCGGCACGCCCGTGGCCCACGCCGCGGCGGCCTCGGTACCAAAGGTGGCTACGTCCAGCGCCGCCATGGCACGATCTTGCTGATAACGGGTGGCAACAATCAACCCCACGTGAGGAGCCAAGGCCGCGAGCATCGCAGCCACCGGCTTGTCGGCCGACACCGCAAGCACCAGCGCCGTAGTTTGGCGCTGGTAGCCAAGTTCATCACGCAGTGTGCGCGCCAGTGCCGCAGCGCCAGCGGGGTTGTGCGCGCCATCTAAAATCACCGTCGGCGTACCGGTCAAGCGTTCGAACCGGCCAGGATGACGCACATGGGCCAACCCCGCGGCACGCACGCTAGCTGAAAACCTAATTGTCAACGGCGGCTGCTGCAATGCGAGCACGTCGAGCGCCGCGAGTGCTGCCGCCGCATTGCAACGTTGATGGTGGCCCGCAAGCGCGACATGAGGCACCGCTGCGATATCCGTCGCGTTAAGCAGCAACACCGGCCCGGCGCCCACCGCGCGCGCATGTGCGAGCAGATGCGGCGTTGCTGCGGCTAACCCTGATAAGCCAATCACCGCACCACGGCCGGTTTTGAATATACCGGCCTTTTCAAACGCAATTTGTTGCGGGGTGGTGCCCAAAATGGCTTCATGATCCATGTCGACGCCCGTGACCACGGCCACATCTGCGTCGACGACATTAGTGGCATCTAAGCGGCCACCCAGGCCTACTTCGAGGATCGTCAATGCCACGTTGCTTGCGGCAAAATAGCTCAATGCAATCGCGGTAATCTGTTCAAAAAACGTGAACTCATCGCCGCCTGCTGCCGCCACACGCTCGGCGTGGTCAACAAAATCCGCTTCGCTGATCATTTCATCCGCCACCACGATGCGCTCACGCAGCGACGATAAATGCGGCGAACTATAACGCGCAGTGCGGACTCCAGCCGCGCCCGCGATGGCGGCCAACATTGCGACCGTCGAGCCTTTGCCGTTGGTACCGCCAACGTGGATCACGGTGCCGAGGTGCTGCTGCGGCGTCCCCAGGCGAGCTAACAGCTCGCGCATCCGAGCTAGTCCGAGCACCACGCCAAACCGCCGAGCCGCGAACAGCCGGCGCAAAGATTGTTCGTAAGCGCTCAATCGGTTTGCGGCATGTTGTCGGTGTCACCGTGGTGCGCATCAAGTCCGGCAGCTTCGCCGGTCCGCCCGCCGCGCTCGGTAGCGTCAGCGCTGACACTAACCGTGCCCCTGCTGAACCAACTGAGCAACCGCTCAAGCGTTGGCTTCATGTCTTTGCGTGGCACCACCAGGTCGACCATGCCGTGCTCAAGCAAAAATTCGCTACGTTGAAACCCTGGTGGCAATTGCTGGCGAATCGTTTGTTCGATCACGCGCGGGCCAGCAAACCCGATCAATGCATCCGGTTCAGCGATCGCAATGTCACCCAGCATCGCCACCGATGCGGCCACGCCGCCGGTGGTTGGATGCAACAATACTGCAATGTACGGAATCTTAGCTTCGCGCAACCGCGACCGAGCCGCTGCAGTTTTGGCCATCTGCATTAACGACAGTACGCCTTCTTGCATGCGTGCCCCGCCCGATGCACAAAACATGATGGCAGGCCGCTTGTGGGCTAATGCCCGCTCAAACTGACGCGTGATCTTCTCGCCGACCACCGACCCCATGGAACCACCCATAAATTCAAAAACAAAAAAGCCAACTTCGACGGGTGCGCCACCAATGGTGGCAGTTGCGGCGCGGTAGGCATCGCCAGGGCCGACTTTTTTGCTGCTGCTGCGTAGCTGATCTACATACTTTTTGCCGTCGACCCGAAAGCCAAGCGGATCAATGCTTTCGATATGGCGGTCGTGTTCTTGCCAACTACCTGGGTCGACCGTGAACGCGATGCGCTCGTCAGTGGACATCCGAAAGTGGTGGCCGCAGCTGACGTTGGTGCACACTCGGCAATTGGCATCCAAATCGGCTTCATACAACGTGGTGTTGCAGCGCTCGCACTTAATCCAAATCCCTTTGGGAACTGATTTTTTGGGCTCTGATGCCAAGCCTTGAGTTCGCGACCACCATGCCATGGGGAGTATCCATACCTCAGACTGCGCGAACCGCGCAAGTGGCCAGAATTGCCGGCCGAACTCCAGGATCGGAGATCTATAGGTGCCGGGCACTCGCCGAAGCCTGCCGAGTCTGCTATGTACTCCGCTTAGTGAATTTACTTCGCTTGCACACGCAGTGAGGTCTCGATGCCGGCAGTACTCGTAGTTAATGAAATAAGCACCGAACGTGAAGAAATCGCTCGCGCCCTCGAAGGCGAGGGTTTCACTGTGGTTTCGTCAGCCAGCGCCGCCGATGCCGTACGTGAAATCTGGGGTGGCTCGTTCTTAGTTGCCGTAATTTCAACCTTGCTTACCGGCACCAGCGCCAAAGCACTGGGCACGCAGCTTAGCCAAATGGCACCTGAAATCGAAGTTTTGATTCAAGGCAAGAACGACGAGATCAAGAAGCTAACGCGAAAAGTCTGCGCCATCCGCGACGGCGAAGCCGCAGCGTAGGCCTGCGGCAGATCAGCCTGGTTTCGCAACCGTCTGAATTTTAAAAAATCTGCAGTCCCAGCAGCTCCAGTGCATGCGCTGCGGGCGTCGTGCCTCGTCCACTTTGAGCTTCTGCGTGGTGGCCACGACTCGATATTCCAGGTCGCAGCGTCGTGGTCCGTCGACTGAGTAAACAGCCAACATCGCTCCGAAAGCGCGTGCAACCTATGATGTGATCGTTAGTGGGAACGCCCCGCAACGCCCCGGCGCGCCCCACCCAAAAAACCGCGCGCCCCCCGGACCGACCGGGCACGCCCCACCCAAAAAAACGCGCGCCCCCGGACCGACCGGGTACGCCCCACCCAAAAAAACCGCGCGCACCTCGGACCGACCGGGCACGCCCCACCCAAAAAACCGCCCGCCCCCCAGACCGACCGGGCACGCCCCAC
>JAGPDK010000324.1:0-2877 GCA_018057605.1 Kofleriaceae bacterium
GCCACGTCGCAATTCCTCGTCGACCAGCGGCAAATCCGCCAGCTTGCGTGCAACTCGCACTCGCTCACGTGCTGTGCGTAAATCCCAGCCAACCCGCCACGCCACGCCAACCAATGGGCACACGACAACGCGCCCTGCATATGCCAGCCAGCAGCAATGTCGAATTCACGAATCTCGGTTAACAACCGATGCATCGCAGCGTCGATATGCTGCTGACATTTCGGCGATTTGTTCACCCAGCGCAGCGACGTCAATGGCCACCTTCACCTTTGCACCTTGCATCATAAAGCAACTCTATCACCTGCTTTTTCGACGCTGTGAATAGCTCACTGTGCTGCGAAGTGTCGGTGTGATGAAAGAAACCCACCAACACCGACTATCGGTGCATGCCGCGAACATGACAGCGTTGCACCGGCCTTTTGCACGCCGGTAGTTGGCATAACGATTCTCGGCCAAAAAATCACGTCAACACAAATCGTAAAAATCTTTCTCACATTTAGACAGCAAACTGGAGTCCGAAACCCGGACGAACAACCGTGCACGCCCCCGACACCAATCGGCGCATTCAAATCGACAACTATCGCCAATTCAAGTTCGGCATGCATCCGCCGACTCGCAAGCCGCTCGCTCACTGCGCGCAGAGCTACCCATCGCTATCAAATAACGCAACCAACCCGCGACGCGACGGCGGCGCATCAGGCGGCGCGCAAGCACCAACCTACGCGGCCGCGCTGCCAACCGAAGCGCACTCGTTCAACCTCCGAGTCGCCCCCTCCGGAGCCGCTGTGAGCCGACCGTTCACCCGACCTGGCTTACACCTGCTCCGCCACTACCCGCCCACTCACCTGCACCGCCCACTTGGCTACGCTGCCAGGTCAACACCGCCCTCACGTCCGAAATTCCCAAGATATGAAAACATCAAAAAATGAGGTCAATGATCAGCGTGCCCGGCCCTTGCGCCGCCGTGAACTATTTTTTCAGGGTGTGACATTCCAAACAGCCAAATCCTTTGGGGTTTTCCTCGGAAGCCTCGGCTTCACCGAGCAACTTAGCCATCGTTGGCTTGACCTCTTTTTGCATCCATTCAAGATCGGCTGGCTTCCATTTGCTCATGTCAGCAAAGTCGAGCACTGGTAGTTCTTCATTGGGCAACGTGAACTGCCCGTCGGCCGCTGCCGCACCGTGACAGGTCTTGCAGCCAAAATCTTTGTACTTTTCAGCATCGTGTTTTTGAAACAACGGTGCCATTGCAGGCACGACCGTCGTTTTCATAAACTCAATGCGTTGGTCGTGATTCATTTCGTCAAATGACGCCGGCAACGCAGTCGACGCTTGCTTGACGGTGGCTGGCTTACTGCCACAACTCGCCGTTGCAAATCCAGCTACCACTACTACTGAAGCCCACATGTGCATGTTCATGCCGCGCATCGTACGGATCACGGCCTGCGCTGTCCATCGGTGGGGAAAGATCCTTCGGCTTGGGGCCGTACGCCCCACCCTAAGCTGCCATCCCTTGTGTTTACCCACCCCAATATACCGAAATAATGAGCCCATCAACGCCTCAGGTTGGCCTGCACTTTGCTTTACTATCTGCACCATGAAGTTCGCTGCGTTCGTTGTCTCGTCGCTTTTTGCAACCGTTACCGCCTGTGGCTCAGACAAGACCCCCAGCCCTGATGCTGCGCCGACAATTGATGGGCCCGCAGGTGCCGCGCCGAAATACATGACCAGCTGCACCATCGGCGGCACGGCGTGCGAGTCGCCCTATACCTGTTACGACTTCAACTCCAAAGGCCCGCACTGTAGCAAAACCTGTAGCGTTGCAACGGACTGCCCAGCGCCGTCGACCGGCTGCAGCGGCATGGGCATTTGCAAAGTGCCGTGAGTCGCAAGGCTCTATGGTTGCTACGTAAGATGGTGATGAGAATCGCTGCTGGAATCCTCGGTATCATCTCATTCTGCGCCTGCGCAGACTACGCGACGTATCAAGTTGAGCTAACCCTTGAGGCTGGACAATCGGTTGTCGACTTGGACAGCTCCAATAAGATCTACACCGGCCCTGGGAGCTTTCAGTTCGAGCAACGTGGACCAAACATTGATGCGATCGACGGCTTCCGTTTTGCGGTGGATGAAGGGAATAATAACCCTTCAAACGAGCGCGAGATCCGTCCTTCGCAATGCAAAGCAATGTGTGTTGGACTTATGGCATGCGATCTTGATGACATCCGCGTTGAACTTCAACGTTGGAAATTGCTTCCGCCGGGCATCGATCGGTGGAAGCTAGCTAGCGGTGTATGTAGGTTGGCTGATGGGTCAGAAACATTTTTTTTGGCTGACTAATGCGTCATGTTTTCGAAAATCTTTGCAAATGCCCTGACTACCCGACCATCGTTTCATCACAGCCCAGAAACACTGCAACTGCAATCACGCGATGACGGCAGCTGGAGTAGCCAGTCACGGTAGCCCTATCCAAAACATCCCTGACGCGCAGTTTGGGCGAGTCAGGTGAAGGCATCCGCATTGCAATATCACCGGACATACGTGTTGGTTCCGCACTTCAGCCTTTCATTGTCATAGCGGTGACGACCGCCATGACCGGCACGTTGGGCTGCGCCGAAGCGCCTGAGTGTGCAAGCTGCGACCTTGGCCCAACCGAAGCGCGGTTGTGCAAGTTGCGCGAAGACGTGTTGCCTGCCGTACTACCAGCAGCTGGGCCAACACGGCACGTTTGCTGGAGTTGACGGTGTGACGATTGCCCACTCAACGTTCCGCCACCCAGGTGCGCGCGCAGCTATCGTGTTTGCTCCTGGGCGCAGTGAAGGCAGCAGGCGGCGGCGGCTTCGCAGCAGGCAGCGGTGGCTTCGCAGCGCGCGGCCG
>JAGPDK010000324.1:2977-6770 GCA_018057605.1 Kofleriaceae bacterium
GCTAACGCGCGGCACGAATTGTTCTACGCCGGCGACAATGTACGTACCAACCTGCTAGCGCAGATGTTCGCATTCATGCGCAAGCACAGCAGCCAGCCGCCACTGTGAATTCCAGCCTGATTCACGGCGTTGCGGTCAGGCCCATTTCCTTGATCAGATGATCAGCGTTATCGATCATATCCATAATCCATAACGTGTAGCGAATGTCGGCGTGAATCACCCGGGTGGTTGCGCCGTCGAACACGACGTCCGACGCGACACCTTCGATCGTGCCGTCGAATGCGAGGCCAACCAATTCGCCTTTGTCATTGAGCGTGGCTGAACCCGAATTGCCGCCGGTGATGTCGAGGTCTGACAGAAAATCGACCGGAACTTCGCCGCCCAGCGCAGCAACGGCGTATTTGCCATAGCGCTTGGCCTTGATCGCAGCAAGCAATTCTTTGGGCGCGTCAAAGGGCTCGGCACCTTTGTCTTTGGCGACGATTTGCGACGTTACCGTGAACGGCGAATCAGCCAGAGCTTTTGACCCAGGGTTAAAACTCTTGACCGTGCCGTAGGTAACCCGGAGCGTGCTGTTGGCATCGGGCGACAAGAATCCGCCAAGCACCTGCCGCATGGCCTCGACGTACATCGGTTCGAGCAACATGGTTTCGCCAGCGCGTTTGTCGGCCTTTTTCTCCTCGGCTTGGAAGATTGGAAAGATGCGCATGGCAGCTTGCACGAACGGATCTTTCGACGCTTTGAATTGTTTGACCGTGCCGGTCTTGAGCATTTCCAAGCGAATTTTTTCATCTTCCATCGTAGTTGCGCCGTACCAAGCATCCAGCGTTGCATCGATCAACGTGCCGTCGATCTTGACGCCATTTTTCACATTGAGCAGTGTGGCCAACCATGGCCGTTGCGCGACTGGCAATGCGGCGGCCCGGAGCAACGCCAGCCGGAATCCGCCACGATCCAGCACGCGATCGTATTGTTTGAGAAACGCCTTCTGACTGCCTTCCATGCGTGGCATATCGCGCTCCTGGAACCCAGGCTTGCGCGCTTCGTCTTTTTTGCTGCGCTCGTCGGCCAACCGGATGAAAGTCAATGCGGTGCCGAGCAAGCGCGAGCCACCAAAGGCAATACTGCGATCAAAATCAGCTTGTGCGGTTTTGAACTTCTCCGTTTCAATTGCGCGGAATCGCGTGATGGCTTTTTGGTACGCGGCGTTGCCTGGCATCGCCGCCCACGCCGCAATCTTGCTTTCCAGTTGGTCTTTTTGGGCGAGCAACGCGGCGTTTTTCTTGAGCCCATTGAGCACGCCTTGATTTTTTTCGAGACCATTTTGAATCGATTGCTTGGCCACGTTAGCTTTGATTGCAGTTTCACCCGGGTCCTTCATGTGCGACTCAACAAAGGCGTAGCGCTCTTGCAGATAGGTAACGAGGTACGGGTAAAACCAATCGACATCGTGGTGGGTTGCCGCCGCGGTGGCCGTGCGATTGGTCCGCCCCGGGTAGCCGGTCACCATGACAAAATCGGCAGGTTTCACACCTGTGGCCGATACCTTCAAAAAATGTTTAGGCGCAAACGGCACATTGTCTTTCGCGAAATCAGCCGGTTTGCCGTCCTTGCCGACGTACGCACGATAGAACGAAAAATCGCCGGTGTGACGAGGCCACGCCCAATTGTCGATTTCACCGCCGTAGTTACCAACCGAGCGTTTCGGCACATACACCAAGCGTACATCCCGGATTTCTAAATATTCGAGCAGCGAATACTGGCCACCCGCAAAGTAGCTGGTGACTTGGCAGCGCAGCCCCGGGCGATCTTTTTCACACGCGGTTTGCAGCTTTTTGAGCCGATTCTCAGCTTCGGTTTTCCGTGCGATTGGATCTTTAATGGCTTCAAGCCCTTTGCGCATTTCGACGGTGACATCGCGGTAGGCCTGTAACACCATTACTTTTTGGGTTGGACCAGCCGACACTTCGTCGGCTTTGGTTTTGGCCAAAAAGCCGTTTTCAACCAAATTGTTTTGCGCCGTCGAGTTGAGCTGCAACGCCCCTTGCACGCAGTGATGGTTGGTAACGATCAAGCCTTCAGGCGAAACCAACGAGGCGCTGCATCCGCCCAACGACACAATCGCAGCGAGGGGTGAGCTCAGTGGATCCGACAAGGTCTTGGCATCGAGGGCGACACCGAGCTTTTGAAAGATTTCCATATGCTGAGGCAACAGCATTTGGGCAGGCAACCACATGCCGCCGGTGTTGGAATGCGCCAATCGATTCGGCAAGTTGGGGTCGGGCTTGGCGTCCTCCGTGGGAACTGTCGACGCAGTGCTGGAGCCCGCTGGCGTCGCCGTATCGGATGTGGTGTCAGTAGCGCCGGTTGTCGGCGATTGCGGGGGCTTGGCACCGCCACCACCGCAGGCTGCGGCCGTGAACAACCCGCAAAGTAGAGTGTTTCTTTTCATGCTCGCGGCATAGCAGATGAACGTACCCGCCGGCCAATCGTGGCCTTGCAAAAGTGCCCTGCTGATGACGCTGGTAGCCGCAGCGTTGCGGTTGCCGCGCCATGGCGTGGGCAAAATTGTCGCGGCAGCTTATGCTGGGCTTGTGAACACCCTGCCGTCCCGCTTGCCATTTGAAATTTTCCGTGACCCCGCGACGATGCGGGCCAAAGTTGAAGACCTGCGGCGCGACGGCCTGCGCATCGCGGTGGTGCCGACCATGGGCTTTTTACACGCCGGCCATCTGTCGTTGCTGCGCGAAGCCCGGCGCAGTGCCGATGTTGTGATTTTAACCATCTTTGTGAATCCAACGCAATTCGGCCCCAACGAAGACCTGCGGGCTTACCCGCGCGACGAAGCCGGTGACCTTGCGAAAGCCCAAACCTGCGGCGTTGATTTCGCGTTTTGCCCGGAAGCTTCAGCCATGTACCCGTTGGGTGCCCAAACTTTTATCGAAGTGCGCGAACTTTCGCAGCCGATGTGCGGCGAAAAACGGCCTGGCCATTTCACCGGCGTGGCCACCATCGTCGCCAAGCTGTTCAATATCACGCGTCCACATGTGGCGTTTTTCGGTGACAAAGATTTTCAGCAACTCGCGGTAATTCGGCAAATGACGAGAGATCTCGATTTCGGCATTGAGATCATCGGCATGCCAATTATCCGGGAACCGGACGGTCTCGCCCTGAGTTCGCGCAACGTGTACCTGACCCCTGCCGACCGGCAGGCCGGGCTTAGCTTATCGCAAGGGCTCGCCGCAGCTGCGGCGGCGCTGGCCGCCGGGCAACGTGACGCACACCAACTGGTCGCCATCGCAACTGCGCCGATCACCGCGCAGCCCCGCTGCCGCATTGACTACATCGAGCTACGCGATGCCGCCAGCCTGCAACCCATTGTGCAAATTAACCAGCCCGCGGTCCTCGCGATGGCCATTTTTGTCGGCAGCGAAACCCGGGTTACCAGGCTCATCGACAACCGCGTCCTGCGATAGCTTGCAAAGGGGTTGAATGGATTGCCGGATTTGCGTAGTGTCCCTGGCCAATGACGGGTGGAACCGAGTGGCTGATTGATGCGTTCGACTGCGCGCCGGCGCGGCTGGGCAGCCGTGCCGACATCACCGCGCTGCTTGCCGATGCCATCGCGCAATTACAACTCACCGTCGTGACCCAAGCCGAGCATCAGTTTCCCGACCCGCCCGGCATTACCGCGATGGTGTTGTTGGCTGAGTCACACTTAACGATTCATACGTTCCCAGAGGCAGGGGTCGCGACGCTGAACCTGTATTGCTGCGCGCCGACGGCCGTGCAT
>JAGPDK010000325.1 GCA_018057605.1 Kofleriaceae bacterium
ATCGTAGATCGCGCGGTCAGCGCGGCGGCCTCCGGCCCAGATGTCGCCACGCTTGGCGCAACGCCGTTATTCGCTGTAGCATCGACGACGGTCCGGGCTGCCAACGCGCGTTGTAACAAGGGCCAGGTAGCGCGCCGATGCGGTGCCATAATCCAACGGGCCCACAGTTCGCGCGGCGCAGGGGGCAACGCTGAATCAAGGTGCTGTTGCCAACGGCAGCGCGCGGCCACGCCTTCGAGGAAAAAACGCAACGGTGACGCCGGCCAGGCGGCTGCATCGAAATCGACCAGCGCCAACCAATCTTCGCGCTCAGCCGCGGCCACGGCGAGATATTCGCCAACCAGTTCGCGAATCGCTGGGTGATATTCGACCGAGAGTTCAATGCTGGTGAGCATGTGCCAGGCTCGGTCACGGCTGCTGGCTCCACCAAGGCTGGCTGCCAATAACCCGTGGGTGGCAATTTCACAATCGCCGAGTTTGCCACGGGCTTCGCAGCGCCGCGCTAACCAATCGCGTGCGGTACCACCGGCGCCTAACAAGCTGGCGTGTTGCGCTGCCCATGCGCTGGTGACTAAGGCGTAGCCTTCGGCGTCGTTGGCTCCGAATTTCTGAATCCGCGACAGCACATAGGTGACGCGAATCTGCCCCAATGGCACGGTCACCCGCCGCACCAGCAACGGGGCCAAGGTGCGTAACGCCATCAGTCCGCCAAAGGCCAAGCCGGTCCACCATGCATCGGTGTTCCACAGTGCTGTGATAATTAAGACCACGCCGGTAAGGCGCAAGCCGGCGAGCACGCCTGCTAACACGCCGAAGCCCAGCGCCCGCCAATTACGATGTTGCCGGCGTGCGTTGATCGCTGCGACGTGAGCCCAGTGCGCAAACACCAACGCCCGGCCTACAATGCCAATCATTTGCCACCTCGCGCGGCCCAGCCGACTTGTTGCAGCAGCGACGGTCGTCGCGCATCGCGGCTGGCCGTACGGGTTGCGGTTTGGTCGGTCGGTTGCGGCGCGGTGCTGACGCCAGCGTCGACGCTGGTGTCTGAGTGCGCGCTTGTCATCGAACCTGAGTTGGCAGGTGTCGTCGTTGGCGCAGTTGCATGAGCCGCCCAAAACTCTGCAACAACCCGCGCCTTGGGATCTCGCAACGTGGCTACCGCCGAACGCACAAGTTCGGCGCTGCGCGGTTGTGGGCCTAGCGGCGTTGCATACGTTGACGCCGCAGCAAAGCCGAGCTCCAACATGCCGAGCAGTTTTTGCGCCTCGCGTTCAATGGTGGCGCGCGGCGCATCCCACGGGACGTCTAAGACGAAGAACGGATTTTCCAAAAGCACCTTCATCTGGTCTTCAGTGTAGTACGACAAGCCGGATGTTCATTGCGACTTGTCGTAGCAAACCGCGAAATTACCGTACCCCAGAAGCGAAGCCGCGGGCTCGTGCCTGCGGATCGTCGGGCATGAGGTTCCACAGCGCCCGCACAACGCGGCGCAATTCTTCGGTGTTGCCAGCCGCCAGCGCGGCTTTGCCTTCGTTGACCAGCCGTTGCGCTGCCGGTACATCGCGCGACTGCGACATTTCCGACGCGGCGTCGGCAAAATAACTCTCCCACGCTTCAGGTGAGCGATTATACGCGCCGGATTGCAGGCGCTGTACTAAGCGGATTTGCCGTTCAAGTTCGGCTGCGTCTTTTTCTTTGCGGGCCTTTTCCATCGCAGTGAGCACGTCTTGCAGCAACAAACGTTCGCTGTCGTTGCCGTAGGTGCCTAAAATTCCCGACGCACTGATGGCCACCAACCGGGCTTGGCTTTCGAGTTCAGGCCACTTGCGCAACAAGTCGATATCGGCGAGCACTCCGTCGATTTCAATCAAGGTGCGCCGCGCGCGCTGGCCGGCATCGAGGTCGCCGCCGTGCGATGCGTCGATGTCGCGTTCAGCTTCGCTGAGTTGCCGTTCCACATTGGCCAAGGTTTCAATCGCTTTGCTCATGCCATGGCGAAACGCATTGGTGCGAGCTTCGGTCAATTGTTTGCGAATGCCGGCGATGGCAGCGTCGAGCGCCGCCGGGCTTGCGTCGGGCACTAACAGGTGAGCAACGTGTTCAAACACTTGATCGAGGCCCGCAATCATGGCGCGCGCCGACATGGCACCACCGCGATCGAGTTCAATCGTCACTTCGATCGGCGTGCCGGTGACCACGGTTTCCCGCAAGCGTTCGCCCGAAATATCGAGGGTCCCAACCAATCGGCAAAGGTGCGCTTGCGCCATTTCACCTTGCACAATCGGAATGCGCAACAAGCTCTCAGCGCTGCCTTTGGCAACGGTTTCCACGGTGTGGTGCGTGAAGGTGCGGCGCGCCGGCAGCGGCGAGCCACGCTCAAGATACACATGCACATGACCATTGGCGAGGGCGACGCCGAGGGTGCGCGACAGCGGTGGGTCGCCGATGGTTAAGCCTTGCACAATCGTAAACGCCGATGGTGATACTTGCAGGGCGGTGCCGTTGCGATCGCGCGCTTCGAGTTCAAAGGCGGACGCCCGGCGCGGCACTAAATTGGTGCTCGCAATGAAACTACCGTCGCTGGCAATGTTGGCTTCGGGGCTTTGCCAGCCGCCATCGGATCGTAACAATTTGACGGTGGCCGGCGGATTGTCACCGAGAAATCGACCCACCACATGCGGCGTGAGGTCGGCCGAAACCGCTGGATACTGTAACCATACTTGGCGGCCAACTGGCGCTGCCAGGCTACGCGCGCGGCCATCGAGGCCTGCGGTTGCAGCGAAAATCGCAGCACCTTGCGCCACCAACGTCATTGGGTCATGACCTTCAGCGAACGGTACTTCGAGTTGGGCGGCAACGCGATTGCGTAAAAATGGCATCACGGTGGGGCCACCGACCAGCACGATGCGGCCCAATTGTTTGGCGGTGAGGCCGTGTTTGTCTAACAACCGACGACACACATCGATGGCTCGATCGACGAGCGGGACGCACAAGCGGTCGATGGTGTCGCGCGAAAGTTCAAGGTCAACATTGATTTCAAAGTCGCCAACTTGCAGCGGTTGCGCCAAGGCGATCGCAGTTTTGGTCGATCGAGATAATTCGATTTTGGCATCTTCGGCGGCGAGCCGTAGCATGCGTAGCGCTGCGGCATGGCTTGGGTCGCGCCGCAGTAGTGGTGTGCTCAATTGCGCAGCGAGGTGCTCGGTGATGGCCCAGTCAAAGTCGCGGCCCCCCAAGAAATTGTCGCCGTCGTGGCCAACCACCCGCAGCAAGCCGTCGCGAGTTTCAAGCAACGACGCATCGAAGGTGCCGCCGCCAAGATCAAACACTAACCAGCTTTGTGCACCGGCATCGTCGCTGCGCCAACCCGCAGCTAACGCCGACGCAATCGGTTCTTGCAGCAGTTCAACTTGGGAAAAGCCCGCCAGCCGCGCTGCCTCCGAGGTGGCCGAACTTTGCGGCAGCTCGAACAGTGCAGGCACCGAAATCACTGCGCGATCAACTGCCACGCCGACTTGATCGGCGATGTCGGATCGTAAGGCACGCAAAATTTCCGCCGATAATGCTTCAGGGCTGCGGCGCAACCCGGCTGCGGGAAACTCGACAGCGGAGTTGGTCCCCATCAGCCGTTTGAATTCGGTTGCGGTGTTGCTTGGGTCGGTTTCAACGAAACGTCGAGCGCGCGCACCGACGGTAACTCGGCTTTGTTTGTCGATGCGAACCACCGATGGGGTGACCGTGCCGCCTTGGGCATTGCGCACTACCGCCACTTGTTCACCATCGAAAACTGCTGCAGCCGAGTTTGTGGTGCCGAGATCGATGCCAACGTACAAAGGAGTTTCCGCCATGGCCTCGCAGCCTACCATGCGATGTCCGCGGTCGGTGTGCCGTGCGTCGGCGTACCGAATAAGTCCAGAAGATTCCCAAGCTTGGTTTCTCACTCGGACCATCGACCACCGAGTCTTATAGGACCTCACCACTGCGCGAATTCGAGCATCGCGACATTGGTTTCGTCCGTGCTGGTGCCGTCTCAGTTCACCAGCTGCAGGGAGCCTAAAAGACCGGGCAAGCCATTGTCTGAAAGCGCTTGCGATAGATCGCTGGACAGCGGTCGCACTTTTGCAACCCGACCGTCAGCCATAGCTTTTTGCAAACGCGCTCGGGCTTCGTGCATGCGCCATGAAATGGTGCCTTCAGATACTTTTTGCACCACTGCGGCTTCGGCGTGCGACAAGCCCTGCAAAGCGACCAAGATGACCGACATGCGCAGGTCAACGGCCAGACTATCGAGCGCGTGCAGCAGCCGCGTGTACGTTTGCCGTAATTCGGCTTCGCGGCGCGGATCGCCTTTGCCATCGGTTGCGACCGCGAGTTCGAGCCGTGGATCCAAAATTACCCGTTCGCCGCGTCGGTCACGATCACGCTTGGCGTTGAGCGCGCGATTGACCGTCATCCGGTAGACCCAGGTAAAAAACTCGCTGCGACCTTCAAAGTTGGGCAGCGCTTGGTAGGCCTTGATGAAGACATCTTGGGTAATGTCATCTGCGTCGCTCTGGGACCGAGCGATGTGCAGTGCTAACGCAAAAATCCGGCGTCGATAGCGCCGCACTAATTCCGCAAACGCCGCAGCGTCGCCGGCTTGGGCGCGCTCTACTAACAGGGCGGCATGCGCGCCTTCGCGTTGTGCGGCAGTCATCAAAGGTATAGACGCATAACTATGTGCCGAGCTTTGAAGAATTTGTGAATATCTTGTAATATGCTGAAATTGTTTGTTTTATTAAATCCGTGCTGCAGGCGACGCTGGGTTTCGCGCCAGGCATTCCGCGTGAGAAAATCCGGGCGAGGCCGTTAATTAAGGTCAGCGTTACGATGCGGCCTGGCTAGCGCGAACGGCGCAATCGCAGCGTCGAAGTAGGAGCCATCTTCACGCCACATGCGGTAGCTGCCATGCATCGAACCCACGTCAGTGCTCAGCACGCAGCCGGAGGTGTATTGAAATGATTGGCCTGGGGCCAAGCGTGGTTGCTCGCCGATGACGCCATCGCCCCGCACTTCTTCGACACCGCCGTTACCGTCGGTAATGACCCAATGCCGGGTCTTGAGTTGGGCCGGATTACTGCTTCGATTGGCAATGGCAACGGTATAAGCAAACACGAAGCGATTGTGTTTCGGCACCGATTGTTCTGCCACGTACAACGCGCGCACGGTGATCTCAATGCCCTCGGTGGTGGCGACGGAGACCGGTTCGGCGAACGTGGTATTAACAGGGGTATTCATCGCCGCACTCTGCCGCGCGCGTGGCTTGGCGGCAAGGGGAATAGTGCGTTGGCTGCGCTCAGCGTGGGCGGCCAGTGCTTGTTCAAGGGTGCGTCGTAGCAATGCTTCAACGGCACGGGCTAACCAGCTTACGCGTCGACTGGCCATCACTTGACCTCGAGTCTCAAGCTTGTAGACGTAGCGAGCACCGCCCAACTGTACAGCATTCTCGGCCAAAGATTGCTAAAACTCCCGCATGGCCGTCACTCCCATCGTGATTCGTGAAATTTGGCGATACCCAATTAAGTCACTTGGCGGGGAGCGGCTTGGCGACGCGGAAGTTGAGCAACGCATCGTCGGTGATCGCGAATTCGGCGTATTCGACGCGGCATCCGGAAAATTGCTGTCCGCCAAAAGTGTAGCGGCCTTGCTCACGCTCCGTGCGCGCTGGAATGATGGGCAAACCCAACTGAGCGTGTCCGAAGATTGGCTGTCGGCACAAAGCCCTGCGGGTGTCGCTGCCTTGTGCGCTGCGGTTGGTCGTCCGGTATCGCTGCGCCGAGTTTCACCCGACGATATTTCGCACATTGATATGGAAGTTGACGATGGGGTGGAACGCGCGGCGCAGCTAGCTACGTTCGAAACCCAGCCCGGCATGTTGTTCGATTCTCGTTCGCCGTTGCACTTGGTGAGTCGCGCAACGCTGGAAAGTTTGGGGCGCGATCATCAGCCGGGCGCCGCCGACGTTCGCCGTTATCGACCGAACCTGGTGGTGGATGGTATTGCGGCATTGGCCGAAGACGCGTGGGTGGGGCGCAGCGTCATGCTTGGCACAGTGATGGCAACTGTGCGCTGCAAGACCGAACGCTGTGTGCTCACCAGTCGCCGCCAGCCTGCCGGGGTCGACGAAGATCGGTCGTTATTGCGTTTTCTTAATTCGCAGCGCGGATTTTGCGTCGGCATCTATCTACAAATTGAACGCCCAGGTCGGTTTGCCGTGGGCGACGCCGTAACGTTGCTGGCCTAGCCGCTGTAAGCTGCCCCGTGCGGACCATCTTTGGCGGGTGGTTTCGCGGCCACGCGTAGCGCTGCGTGGCATGATGAGGTATGAAAATCGCGATCAATGCACTGCTGGTGCTCGTGGCATGTTCGAGCTCGGCGCCCCGCGGCGCCACGCCTTCGTCGACGCGGCGTAGCCAAGACCCGTGGCTCGCTGAGCCAGATGCGTCAGCTTTGGATGCGACCGAAACCGAACGTGAGTTCAATGGTGAATCGTCACAACCACCAGTTGTGCCAGCCCGCCCAACGCCGCCACGCCCGCCGTCCACCCAAGCTGGGTCCAGCGAGGATCCCAGCGGCATCGTTGCTGCGCATAACGTGCGACGCGCGCGCCATTGTGCAGCGCCTTTGCGCTGGTCGGCGGAGGTTGCGGTCGTTGCGCAACGCTGGGCCAACGGGCTCGCTGCGCGAGGCTGTGCGATGCAACACAGCTC